>NZ_VAWF01000004.1:300000-430526 GCF_005869845.1 Fodinibius saliphilus
AATCCCGGTATGCCGATGTACCTCGATTCGCCCGGATTTTCCGTGGTATTCCGGGAGCACACCCTAAAGGTTGCTGTGCCGGCGCAACGAGTAAACAATAAAAGGTCATTTAGTTACGACGGCGTAACTGCATACATGGAAGTATCCACTGATTTGGAACAACCCATGCTAGGGGTATATGCCATCTATGAGGTGCTTTCCGGTGATTTACGCTTGCCTTATAATGTACAATTTAAATAAATAGAACTCTAACCCTACCGGTGTAGGAGCCCTGATAGGCTTATAACTGGCGATGTGACCGAGTGGTAGGTTGAAGCTTGCAAAGCTTCGTACGGAGGTTCGAATCCTCCCATCGCCTCAATTTTTTACTTTATGACTAACTCCATTCCCCGTAATATCAGAATTGTTAAAAAACGCATAGTAAAAGCCTGTGATCGTGTCGGGCGTAATCCCGAATCTGTTCAAATAATACTGGCTACAAAGGAAGTAGAACCCAAACGAATTCTTGAAGCAAAACAATACGGATATGGTATTGCAGCTGAAAACAAGGTGCAAGAAGCAGAAGAAAAAATCAAAAAGATGGCTGATCGTGCCAGCGAACTATCTTGGCACTTCATTGGGCACCTGCAAAGCAATAAGGTCAACAAAGTGGTTCGCTTCGCCTCAATGATTCAATCGATTGACCGTATAAAAATTGTTCATAAGCTAAACCAGCGACTTACAAAAGTTGACAAAACGATGGATGCCTTGGTGCAAGTTAATACCTCCGGTGAAGACAGTAAATACGGCATTGCCCCCGATGAAACGATCGAATTTATCAAAACGGCCTCTGAATATGATCGTCTGAGTATTAAGGGTCTAATGACTATTGGACTATTCTCCGATAATTGGCCAAAGGTGCGGGCCGGCTTTCGCCAGCTGCGTAAATTACGGGATACTATAGCTGCAGAACAGATTGACAACGTTTCAATGAAACATCTTTCAATGGGTATGACCAATGACTTTGAGCTGGCTATTGAGGAAGGAGCAACAATGGTCCGGCTGGGACGTGCGGTTTTTGGTGATCGCGATACCCCCGACTCCTACTATTGGCCCGGCATAGGCATGCCCGCTTTTAATACAGAATCAAACAAAAAGGGCGTTGAGATATCTCCTTATAAGCCCATCTAAAATATACTAATTGCCAATGCACATTCATTACCTGCAACATGTAAATTTTGAAGGGCTTGGTTATATCCGAACTTGGGTTGAACAAAATGGACACCCCCTAACAAGCACCCATCTTTATAAGAATGAATCACTACCTCAACCTGAAGAAATCGATGCTCTAATTATTTTGGGTGGCCCTATGGGGGTAGATGATGAGAAGCGGTACTCATGGCTTAACGATGAGAAAAAGTTTATTGCCTCTTGTATTAACCAACAGAAAAAGGTGCTGGGTATTTGCTTGGGGGCACAGCTTATTGCCCATTTATTGGGAGCTGAAGTATATATGATGAATCAAAAAGAGATCGGCTGGTTCCCTGTAAATTGGTCTGATGAAGCCCGAAGCCACCCGACCTTAAATTTTCTGCCTACCCAACAAAAAGTACTGCACTGGCATGGTGATATGTTTGAAGTTCCCGATAAGGCCCTGCCCCTTGGAACCAGCAGGACATGCTCTAATCAAGGCTTTTTTATCCCCACCCAAACTTTGGGATTACAATTTCACTTGGAGATTACCAACGAAGGCTTAAAAAACCTTATTAACCACTCCAGCAAAAAACTCTGGAAAGAACCTTTCATCCAGGAACCGAGAGAGATGCTTAACAGCAAGCTTTTTGGCGAGAACCATCAAACAATGGCAAATATTCTAACCCAATTCTTTGACTGATGCAAAAAGTTAAAAACCCTCAACCCACCGCTCTTACCATTGCCGGCAGTGATCCCATCGGCGGGGCCGGCCTGCAGGCTGACCTTAAAACCTTTGCTGCATTTGGGGTATATGGCATGACAGCCATCACCACCCTTACAATTGGCAATACCAACGGCGTTTACGATACCATTACCATACCGCCTGCTGCTGTATTTTCTCAAATCAAAGCCGTATATGAAGATATCGCTCCCCACTGCGTTAAAACCGGCCTCCTGGGAAGTCCGAAAAACATTGTTGACATTGCCAATGAACTTCCCAAACTCACCCCTTGCCCCCTGGTGGTTGATCCGGTTATGGCTACCAAACGAGGTGATGTATTGGCTTCTAATGAAGAAGTTTCGGCCTACTATTCGCATCTTATTCCCATTGCCAATGTGGTTACCCCCAATATTAGAGAAGCTGAAATACTTTCGGGGCTCACTATAGAAAGGCCGGAGGTTATGCCCATGGCTGCAAAACAAATTCTCGACTTTGGATGTGATGCAGTTATTATCAAAGGTGGTTATTTTGATAACTGGAAATACTCCAACGATCTTTTTTATGATGGGTCTGATGAAATATGGCTTCGTTCTGATCGTATATTAACTCCAAACACACACGGTACCGGCGACGCCTTCTCTGCTGCTATAGCGGCACTCTTAGCAAAAGGAATAGACCTCTCAAAAGTAGTTTCCATAGCTAAAGACTATACCAGCCGTGCTATCCAAAATAATCTTGATCTGGGCCAGGGAGAAGGACCTATAAACTTTCACACTGCTACCAACCACGAATAAACCTAATATGCGTTTTACATTTCATTCCCATCCTTATAATTACATTCGACTAATGTTGCTGCTCTAATTATAAACATCAACTTTAAAATGTAATAATTTCTCCAACTATACCTCGCCCTTCCGGTAAATACCCCCTTGCAAAAAGACACCTGGAGACCAAATCTTAATATGAAACTGCAAATAAATTGGAAAGATATCTTAAGAATTTATATAATCAGAAAACCTAAGTATATATGTTAGGGTTTCTGAAAAGTTTAACCAAAAACTAAATTAACGAAGATGTATTGCATCAATACTGCAATAAACACAGTCGGAATCAGGTTTTTATATTAGAAATTTTATTAAAAACTTGAGAAATAGTGTTTTAAGTAGGGAATCCCCCAAAAATATACTATACTTAGTCGTTCAACCGCTATTTATTGCGTTAGCAAGGCGTTTTTGAACATTTAAGTAGCACACGAAGTAAAATTTCTTGGAGATTTAACATGGCAGATCGCGAAGTAGGTACAGTAAAATGGTTCCATAATGGCAAAGGTTATGGATTTATCACTAGAGAAGAAGGCGAAGACATTTTCGTACACTTCAGTGAAATTGAGATGGAAGGCTATAAAAAATTAGAAGAAGGCCAGGAAGTCGAATTCACTGTAGCAGAAGGGGAGAAAGGCTTGCAAGCGCAAGAAGTTATTCCCGTCTAATCTATTTGCATAAGTATCATTCCAAAGCGTCATCATTTCGGTGACGCTTTTTTTTTGATACTTTGCAATATAAATAGTGGGGCTTACATATCTCCCTAACTCGCGCCGAGATATTTTACATCCGGCGACTTAACCTTTGATAGAGGGAGTATAGCACCCTTAAAGCTATGGCTTAGAAAATTTCGCAAAAACTTCTTAATAAAAAATAACCCTTTAATCTTATTGCTATGGATAATCATACCTATAAAAAGATTGAAATTACAGGAACCTCTGATAAATCCCTGGAAGAAGCTATTGAAAATGCTATTAACAAAGCTTCACAAACCGTGGATGACATGAGTTGGTTCGAGGTTACCGAGACCAGAGGTAGCATTAAAGGTGGGGAAGTAGAACAATGGCAGGTAGGCCTTAAGGTAGGCTTTACTTTAAAGTAACTGTTTATTGCTTGTCCAGTATATAGAATTCAAGCTTCTTTTGTAGCTCAGGAGGATTAAAAGGCTTCGTTAGGTAATCGTTCATTCCCGAAGCAAACACCTGCTCTTTGACTTCTTTCAATGCTGCAGCGGTAAGAGCTACAATAGGTACGCTTGACTTCTTCTTGTCCGACATCTTCCGAATTTTTCGAGTTGCTTCATAACCATCCATAACGGGCATTTGTAAATCCATTAGTATTAGATTTACATATTGCTCTTTGAGAGTTTCTACCGCCTCTTCCCCGTCACCAACAACAACAGCTTCAATATTCCATTTGTCAAGAAAACGCATCATCACTTTCTGATTTATGGCGTTATCTTCAACTACCATAACCGTGGCTCCATTTAATGAGTCGGGCAAACTAAACTGATTAAAAGAGGTTGTCTGTGCATTTTCATCCGGATTAGCATCAAAGGGTATTTCTACAAAAAAGGTGCTACCTTTACCCTTTTTACTTTCAAGGTAAATTTCACCGCCCTGGAGTTCAACAAGCTTTTTACTGATGGTGAGTCCCAAGCCTGTACCTCCAAAAACACGTGATGTATCACTTCGCTCTTGGGTAAAGCTTTTAAAAATTTCACTCTTTTTTTCTTCTGATATCCCGATACCGGTATCACATACACTGAATTTTATTTGGTAAGGCTCTTTATCTTCCATCAACTGTACGATAACACCTACACTCCCCTCTTCTGTAAACTTAACAGCATTACTAACCAGATTATTAATAATTTGGGTCAACCTGTTGGGGTCACCGATCAAAACATCGGGCAAATCATCCTTCATATCTATATACAGACGTACATCTTTTTTACTGGCAGTAAAACGGAAACTTTCAATTACACTATTTAATACATCCTCAAGCTTAAATGGGACTTCTTCAAATTCAATTTTACCCGACTCAATTTTTGAAAAATCCAACACATCATTAATCAACGAGAGCAATGTTTTTGCGGAGAAATCAAGGATTTCCAACTGCTCGAGCTGATCTTCGCGGGGATTATCTTTAACCAATAAATTCGTCATCCCAATAATAGCATTCATGGGCGTCCGAATTTCATGACTCATCGTTGTTAAAAATTCAGATTTTGCCTTAGAGCCTTCTTCTACCTTAGCTTTTGCTTCTTTCAGCTCATCAACCTTTTCTTCAAGCTGTTCTTTTTTCTGAATTAATTTTTTGTTGAGCTCGCGAGTCTCTTTTAAAAGCTCTTCTGTCTGCCGTTCAGCTAACTCTTTTGTATCTGAAAACTTATTAAACGTCATCCAGGTTGTTACAAATGCAGCCCCTAAAATAGACCACTTCAAGAAAGCACCTTCACCGGCCGATAATACTATTTGATCAAATATTACATAATCTAAAACAAGATAGCATCCTACAGAAAATCCGATACCGATATTACGTAAATTGGTATTCTTATGATCAAAAATAAGAATTGCCAAACCACTGGCGGGGATATAAAATGCCTGGATAAACATCTCTTTGCCAAAAACAGAACTTAGAATAAGAATGCCAATATCAACATAGGCCAGTAACAGCAATTTAGACATCTTCTCATATCCTTTACGGGCTAAAAAAGGAATAAGGGTAAAAGCCACTGACATGCTGAGGAAAAACCAAGAAAGCGATATGGAATTATTTAGCCAAAAGGCAATAAGAAAAAGTAGCGATGTTGCTGCCAGAGAAAAAGAAACATTGTGTAGCACAATTATACCAGTTTTCCTGATCCGGCTTACACGGTCCTGAACCAAGTCTTTAGCCAAGGCAAACTGTTTTAAGCTAGACAATAAATGCATATTCTTGTGCCACCGCATTTTTCAAATTATGGAAGAAATAAAACACCTAAAAAAGACAATAATATGAGAAATATAAATGGATATAAGAAAAACTTCTGTCGGTTCCCCTGACTATGCTTCTTCTTTTTGTTGTTTTAGCTTCGTTTTATATGCCATGGCATAAATCTTCATCTGTTTTACCATTGCAGCAAGTCCATTAGATCGGGTAGGAGAAAGATGTTCTTCCATCCCTATTTTTTTAATAAAATCGGGACTTGTAGAAATTATTGTATCTGGCTCTTGACCAGAGTAAAAACGAACCATAAGCGCCACCAATCCCTTTGTAATGGCAGCATCACTGTCGGCTTCAAAAATCACCTTCCCATTTTCTAAATAGGTATGTAACCATACCTGTGACTGACAGCCGCGCACTAAATTTTCTTCCACCTTATATTCCTCATCAAGAGGATCGAGCTGCCGACCGAGTTCAATAATATGCTTATACCGATCAGTCCAGTCACTTAACGCTTTAAACTCATTTATAATTTGTAGTTGTAGCTCTTGAATATCGGCCATGGATAGTAGTAGTAGATAATTTATTTATCGCTATAATAATACGAATAAATATCTATAAATTAAGATTAAGCTTCTGTCTTTTTATACGCTTCATCCAAAGATACAGCACAACGAATATTACTGACTGTTTCCTGTTGAGAATCCCACTGTGGCTTACAATAATCAAGCACCTCAATATAATTTCCATCTTTTGAAAGAAGACGATACTTGCAGGTAGAACTCTCCCCATTCTGAACCTTTTTTAGATGCGACCAATAAGTATTGATATCATCTTCGTGGATAAATTTCTCTGCCGCCCATTCACCTTCCACAGAATCATTGGGTATACCTGTTACTTCAAAAAACTCAGATGAAAAGCTTTGAAATACAGGCTTATTACCTTCAAAGTCCACCGTATAAGTAAACTCAGAGGCTTTCTCTACCACACGTACATAATTTGAGTTCCTTTTTTTTAAAGCATCCATTACCCGCTTTTTTAGTGATATATTCTCAAATTCCACCCGAATTAAGCGCTGATCTTGAAGATCCATAATTTGGGCATTAGCTTTAACCTGTATAGGAACACCACTTTTATGTTTTAAAATACTTTTGAACTCCTCTCCTTCTGAACCGATCTCTTCAATACCACTTTCGAACCAACCCGAAAGCATACGCATATATTTATCAGGGAACAGATCCCACGCTTTTACACGCTTAAGCTCATCTTTATTATACCCTACCAACTCACGAAACGACTTATTTGCCATTACGATGTTACCCTGTATATCAACATCTACTACAGTACGTTTTGACTCCTTACGAAGGTTGTCAAATTCAATCTTCTGGTCTACCAGCTTTTCTTCGGCACGCTTACGTTCTGTAATATCATGCTGATAAGATACCCAATGGGTGATCTCACCATCTTTATTTTTTAGCGGATGGATATCCCACTGATTTACAAACTCTGATCCATCTTTTTTATAATTTACGGTCTGACCAAAAAAGGAACGCCCCTCTTCAAGACGCTTCTTTAACTTTTCTAAAACTTTGGGATCTGTTTTAGGCCCTTGTAATATACGTGGCGTTTTTCCAATAACCTCCTCTTTAGAATAGCCGGTCATCTTGCAAAATCCATCATTTACGTACACGATCTTGGGGCCAGGCTTCTCCAAGCTTAATTCTGTTATTATTATAGAATCATAATCACTGCGAATTGCAGACTCAAGAAGACGTAGCCTTTTTTCCTTTTCGTCTCTTTCTTCAATGAGATCTTCAACGATCTCCTTCACTTTTCCAAAAGACTCTTCATCCTCACAATATTTCTTGAGCGTAATTACCTTGTCTGACCACATACTAATACAGGACCTTAAACCTAATTAACAGAAATTTTAATTTTCGTTTAGGAAAACTTCACCTGAAACCACTCAAAGCTAACAACATTATAATCAACTATCATTCCAAATAATCTCATATTTTTTTTGTTTAGAATCAAATTCCACAATACATTATACTACCATAGTAGTATTTATAGAAAAATCATCAGATGATGGAAAAGAAGTACCTGCTAATTCCCGCACTCTTCATTGTATTCAACGCCTGTAGTATCTTTAAATCATCCATCAATTCTATTCCCAAACCTGAAATGGTATTTCTTAAAGGTGGTACCTTTACAATGGGGGATGTCTGGGGGAAAGATGATCCCGATGCTACTCCCATTCACAAAATCAACCTCTCAGATTTTAGAATTGGTAAATACGAAATTACTTATAAACAGTACGATGCTTTCGCTCGTAAAACGGGTCGCCCGCTACCACCTTCCGACTCACTGGGACGAGGAAATAGAGCAGTAGTATATGTAAGTTGGCAAGATGCGAAGGCTTTTTGTCAATACCACGGCTGGCGACTACCCACCGAACAGGAATGGGAATATGCTGCCCGCAGTGGTGGCCAAAAAATGAAATATGCGGGCACTAATAATATTGACAGCCTATCGGCTTATGCCCGGTATGATGATAACAGTGCCCCCTACTCTTATAAAGTGGGCTCAAAAAAGCCGAATAAAGCAGGCCTATATGATATGAGCGGTAATGTATTCGAGTGGATTGGGGATTACTACCAATTTTATCCCCAAAAAGGACAGAAACCAAAATGGGATAGCCTGGGAGTACAATCTGTAAAAATAATGAGGGGAGGTAGCTTTAGAGAGCCAAAGTATATATCTGCAACTTATCGCCGAGTAGGCACCCTCCCTGAAGCAGAAGAATATGATATCGGTTTTCGATGCGTAGAACCGCTAAATAACTAATGATGACGTAAAAAAGAAGGGCCACAACAATCTGTGTCCCCTCTTTCATATTTTTTGGCAAGATGTATAGCCTTGCCTAATAGCTTCGAGTCAGTTATTTCAAAAGCAACTTTGAAATTGTATTCAACTGCATATTGGAAGTCCCCTCATAAATTTTACCAATCTTGGCGTCACGATAGAATTTTTCTACCGGGTACTCCTTCACATAGCCATATCCGCCAAACAGATCAACTGCCTGAGAACTCACGCTCTCAGCAACTTCTGATGAGTGATACTTTGCCATTGCCGCTTCCTTTAAGAACTTCTGCCCATTTTCTTTCATCCGCGCTGCATTATAAACCAGTAACCGAGCGGTCTCAATATCAGTTGCCATCTTAGCCAACTGGAATTGAACACCTTGGAAGTCTGAAATAGATTTCCCAAACTGCTCACGCTCTTGGGTATACTCAACGGCAGCATCCAATGCTCCTTGGGCGATGCCGATCATCTGGGCCCCAATACCGATTCGACCTTCATTTAGGGTTTCAATAGCTACCTTATATCCTTTCCCTACTTCACCCAGCACATTTTCTTTCGGTACTTTGCAATCTTCAAGAAGAATTTCACAGGTTGAGCTTGCACGTATACCCAGTTTATTTTCTTTTTTAGAAACAGAAAAACCTTCAAAATCTTTTTCCACGATGAAAGCAGTAATACCCTTATAGCCTGCATCCGCATCTACAGTAGCAAAAACCAAGAATATGTCAGCCTCATTAGCATTTGTAATCCACATTTTTGATCCATTTAGGACATAATGATCTCCCTCATCTTTAGCCGAAGCTTTTAGAGCAAAAGCATCACTCCCTGATCCCGCCTCAGATAGGCAATAAGCCCCAACCTTTTCGGTTGCCAGCTGCGGCAGGTAACGTTCTTTGATATCATCACTTCCAAAATTCAGAAAAGCGTTGTTAACAAGGGTATTTTGTACATCCATAAACACACCGGCAGAAGCATCTACGCGAGAAATCTGCTCAATAGCAACAATGGACATAAAGAACGAACCGCCACCACCACTGTAATTCTCGGGAATTTCGATGCCCATCAATCCCATATCAAAAAACTCTTGTACCAATTCGGGATCAAGCTTCGCTTTTTCGTCCATCTCATGCACTTTAGGCTTGATGGAGCTTTCTGCAAAATCACGTGCCGCATCCCTAAGCATTTTCTCATCTTCGGTTAGTGTAGTTAATGCGGGTACCTGTTGTTCTACCTGTTCCATAGAATAACTTCCTTCATGTTCATAAATATTCAAATTTAAGTGGAGCAATATAGTAATAAGTGATTAAAAAATCGGGGCAATTTTTTCATTCAATGAAAAATAATTGCAAAAAATGCTATCTATTATACCTTCAATGAGAAATAATATTCTCCATAACTGTGAAAAAACGCAGTTCTTAACCAATATGTTAGTAAAGTAAGTGTAAGCTCATTATTTTGATGAGCGAAAATTGTGATCAAAAAAATATTATGAGCGATTCCAAAACGACTACCGAGTCTCTTTTTGACGAATTTCCTCCGACCTCTACAAAAGAGTGGGAAGAGGTTATTTCCAAAGATCTTAACGGGGCCGATTATAAAGAGAAACTCCGATGGGATACCGGCGAAGGCATTTCTCCACTTCCTTTTTATCGCCGAGAAAATCTCTCCTCTATTAATCGAGAATCGGTCATACACAAACAGTATTCGGATAAAACCCACAACTCATGGGAAATCCGGGCACCTATTTTTGCCCACTCTATAGAAGAGGCAAACAAAAAGGCCCTACAAGCTTTAAATCGTGGAGCTGATGGCGTTCAATTCTTTATTCATGTCCAGCGACCGGAAGGAGCCTTAGGCGGTGACCTACGTGGAATACCACTACAGAATCAAAAAGATTTTACTGATCTTTGTACTGATCTTTCACTTGAAAATACGGCAATCCATTTTGATGCAGGACTTGCGTCTCCTGCGGTATTGGCGATGCTTCGGAATGAAGTTAATAACCGAACGATCAATGCGAACAATGTCCAGGCCACATTTACCTACGACCCTTTTTCTTACATCCTCAAAAAAGGGCAATATCCAAAGGATAAAGAACAGATTTATCGACATCTCCATCAGTTAACTGACTTTACCACTAATCACTTCCCGGGCGTTCAGCCCCTCTGTATTGATGCACGTTTTTATCATAACACGGGAGGCACTATTGCACAAGAGTTGGGATATGCTCTTTCAGCTGCTTCAGAATATTTATCAATACTTAGCGAGAAGGGGGACAACATTGATGATGTAGCTGACATGCTGCATTTTAACTTTTCTGTGGGATCTAACTATTTTTTGGAAATTGCCAAATTACGAGCTGCACGTCTGCTTTGGAAAAACCTATTGGATGCCTATGGCGGTGATACCAATCAGCAGGTGTACCTTCATAGTGAAACTTCCCAGTGGAATAAAACACTCTATGATCCCTATACCAATATGTTGCGTACCTCAACCGAAGGTATGGCCGCTGCTATAGCAGGTTGCGATGCTATGACGGTCCTCCCATTTGACCAACATTTTCGTCAACCAGATGAGTTTTCTCAACGTATTGCCCGTAACCAACAGCTTATTCTCAGTGAAGAGGCACACCTCGACAAAGTAGCGGACCCGTCAGCAGGCTCCTACTATATTGAAAAACTTACTGATGCTATCGGTAAAGAGGCATGGAAACTATTTCAGGATGTAGAAGCGGAAGGGGGGCTATTTAAGGCTATCGAAAATGGCACTGTTCAATCAGCAATTCATGACGCCCAGAATATGAGAGATCAACAAGTTGCTTCTCGCGGACGAACTTTTGTAGGAACCAACCAGTACTCAAACGCTGACGAAGAAATGAAGGATAAAGTAGAGAACACGCAACATTCGGTTTCACTCGATACTTCCGATACAGACTTTGACCCTAATACAGAAAAATTGTTAGACGATCTCACCACCGCTTTTGCTGATGGGGCTCAGCTAGGGGATGTAGTTCCTGCACTATTCAACTTCGGCCGCCATCAAATTACTACTATTGCCCCCTATCGCGGCTCACTAGCTTTTGAGGTACTGCGAGTCGCCACCGAGGAGCATTCATTTACCCCACAAGTGTTAACTTTACCAATGGGAGATAACAAATGGCGGAAAGCACGTTCTACCTTTTCAGCAAACTTCTTTGGCTGTGCCGGTTACAATATTGAAGAACCTATTGGTTTTGAAAATGTGGATGCAGCTCTTAGTGAAATCAAAGAACAGCAGCCTGATATTGTTGTGCTCTGCAGTTCCGACAAGGAATACAATGAGCTGGTTCCAAACATTTGTGAGGCCATTGACAAACTCCATAACCGCCCTATTCTTGTTCTGGCAGGGTATCCTAAAGAACAGGTAAACGATTTTAAAGAAGCGGGAATAGATGAGTTTATTCATGCAAAATGCAATGTTCTCGAAACGCTCAAACGCTTTCAAGAAAAGTTGAATATAACTGTTAATTAGGAATCGGGGCTCATACCCTCCTCATTCCTAAATTTTTATTCTTATGAGACCAGATTTTTCCGATATACCTTTTACCAGCAGTTTTGATTCCAAGCAATCTGCCAATAACGATAGTTGGGAGACCCCTGAGAAGATCCCTGTAAAACCACAGTTTGATGTCTCTGATATCGAGAATTTAGAACACCTTGATTACGCAGCAGGAATTCCGCCCTACCTTCGCGGCCCTTACGCTACAATGTATACCTTTCGTCCGTGGACGATTCGTCAATATGCGGGCTTTTCTACTGCCGAAGAATCCAACAAATTTTATCGAAAAGCATTGGCCCAGGGACAAAAAGGGCTATCCGTAGCCTTTGACCTTGCCACCCACCGCGGCTACGACTCTGATCACCCCCGTGTTTCCGGCGATGTAGGAAAAGCCGGCGTGGCTATCGATTCAATATTGGATATGAAGGTTCTGTTCGACCAGATTCCCTTGGATGAGATGTCAGTATCCATGACGATGAACGGAGCCGTTATCCCGATTATGGCATTTTATATTGTCACGGCCGAAGAGCAAGGCGTATCCAAAGAAAAGCTGGCCGGGACCATCCAGAATGACATCCTCAAGGAGTTTATGGTTCGGAATACGTATATCTACCCACCGCGGCCGTCTATGCGAATCATCGGTGATATTTTTGAATATACCTCGCAGTATATGCCTAAGTTTAACTCTATCAGTGTAAGCGGTTATCATATGCAGGAGGCCGGTGCCACATGCGATATTGAACTGGCCTATACCTTGGCTGACGGCTTGGAATACCTGCGCAAGGGTATTGATGCCGGACTCAACATCGATGACTTTGCTCCGCGTATTTCATTCTTTTGGGCTATTGGGATGAATCATTTTATGGAAATTGCAAAGATGCGTGCTGCCCGACTTCTCTGGGCAAAGCTTGTCAAACAGTTCAATCCGGATAACCCTAAGTCGATGTCACTGCGTACGCACAGCCAAACATCGGGCTGGAGTCTTACCAAACAGGATCCCTATAACAATGTAGCTCGTACCACTACAGAAGCAATGGCCGCGGCACTCGGCCACACCCAATCGTTACATACGAATGCCCTTGATGAAGCCATTGCCCTTCCTACTGATTTCTCAGCCCGTATTGCCCGGAATACGCAGATCTACCTGCAAGAAGAAACGGGTATTACCAAGGCAGTAGATCCGTGGGGTGGCTCTTACTATGTAGAATATCTGACAGACCGCATTGCACGACGTGCCTGGGAACTTATCGAAGAAGTGGAAGAACTGGGCGGCATGGCCAAAGCTATTGAAACCGGGGTCCCCAAAATGCGTATCGAAGAAGCTGCCGCCCGTAAACAAGCTCGTATCGACTCAGGGCAAGAAACCATTGTGGGCGTCAACAAATATCAGCTTGACAAAGAAGAACCGATTGATATTCTTGAAGTGGACAATGAAAAGGTTCGTAACAAACAAATTGAACGACTTGAAAAATTGCGTGACAAACGCAACGAAGATGAAGTTAACTCGGCCCTAAGTGCCATAACAAAGGCGGCAGCAAGTGGCGAAGGCAATCTCTTGGAATTAGCCGTTAAAGCAGCCCGAAAGCGAGCAACACTTGGCGAAATTTCCGATGCGATGGAGATAGAGTTCGGGCGTTACAAAGCAACCGTTAGATCAGTATCAGGCGTGTATTCTTCAGAAATAGACAAAGACGAAAACTTTAAAAAAGCCCAACAACTTGCTGACGACTTTGCCGAACTGGCCGGACGACGCCCCCGTATTATGGTTGCCAAAATGGGACAAGACGGACACGATCGGGGAGCAAAAGTGATCTCTACCAGCTTTGCTGACCTTGGCTTTGATGTAGATATCGGCCCGCTGTTCCAAACTCCGGAAGAGGCAGCACGACAAGCAGCAGAAAATGACGTACATATCTTGGGAGTTTCGAGTTTAGCAGCGGGCCATAAAACCCTGATTCCACAAGTTATTGATGAACTAAAAAAACTGGGTCGCGATGATATTATGGTTATTGTAGGTGGCGTTGTTCCTGAACAGGATTATGAATTTCTCTATGATAAGGGTGTTGTGGGTATTTTTGGCCCGGGCACAGTTATTTCACTGGCTGCACAACAAATATTGGAGATACTAATCGACAGCCATAATCATTAAATTAAAACCTGGAAAGTTTGAGAAGACTACTCAAAATAAATCGTTGAGACACCTCCGCCCCTCTTCAGTGAGGGATTCTATGTTCATCATCACAATTTTTTACGGCACATAACGAAGTGAGCACGCTTATACGTTACAATGGCTAAAAACCCTAATTCAAATAACGACACAAACCTCTCTGTAAATAAAGGAGTAGATCAAAATACCTCCATTAACACCAAAGGATTGGATCGTTTCAAAAACAAGCGTAAATCCTTAAACATTGATGATTATGTGTCAGGGATTAAGAATGGAGACCGCACGATTCTCAGCCAGGCCATAACACTTATTGAAAGCACTAAATCATCTGATCGCGAACTGGCACAAGATATTATTGAAGAATGCCTGCCTGAGACCGGCAACTCTATTCGCATTGGTATTACCGGTGTTCCTGGTGTAGGAAAGAGTACTTTTATTGAAGCACTGGGTAATTACATTATTGAAGAGGGAAATAAACTAGCGGTATTGGCAATTGACCCCAGCAGTACCCGAACCAAAGGAAGCATACTGGGCGATAAAACACGTATGGAGACCTTGGCAACCAATGACAATGCTTTTATACGCCCCTCCCCGACTTCGGGCTCTCTGGGTGGGGTAGCACGTAAGACACGCGAAACGATCTACTTGTGTGAGGCTGCCGGATATGACACTATATTTATTGAAACCGTGGGAGTAGGCCAATCAGAAACTTCTGTACATTCTATGGTGGATTTCTTTCTGCTTCTTATGCTGGCTGGTGCCGGTGATGAATTGCAGGGTATTAAAAGAGGTATCATGGAGATGGCAGATACTATCGCTATTAATAAAATTGATGAGACCGCGAAAAAGACGGTTAATCAAGCGGTACAGGAGTATAAAAATGCGTTACATCTATATCCTGAAACAGCGTCCGGCTGGTCCCCGGAAGTCACCACCTGTTCGGCCCTTGCAGAGGAAGGTATAAGCGACATCTGGGATATTATCGGCGAGTATATAGAGCTTACTAAATCGAATGGCTATTTCGAAGAACAACGAAATAAACAGGCCAAACATTGGATGTATGATACCATCAGCAACCAATTAACGGAGCACTTCTATGATAACCCGGATGTAAAGAAGCAACAAGAATCCATTGAAAAAAGGGTATTGCAGGGAAAACTCAGCTCGTTTAAAGCAGCTCAAATGCTTTTAGAATTATACTTTGAAAGTATCAGCACATAAATGAAAGTTGGGTGGGGAACGCTGCGGAAGGCCAATTCCCTTAATGCTTATCTTTGGAGCTGCTGCCTGACAGTTTTACCAAAAATACACTATAAACAATAAAGGTGACTACCCATCCCAGCAGTCACCTTTATATACTAACCTAATTGTTCTACTTCCTTTACATAGTACGCAGTTCAACGTCACCGTCGTCAATATCGATCTCAACACGTGCCTCTCCACCCGAAAGTCGATAAAGTGATCGTCGCTCATCTTTGTCTAGCTCTTCGAACATATTATCTGTTCTTATACTGGCATTATCATGGCTGATATCAAAGTCGCCGCCGCCACCGGTAATATTCAATTCCAGCTCGCCATCATCGAAATCAAAGATATAGAGCCCGTCATTGGCGAGCGAAGTTGTGATATCCATCTCCCCATCATCAAAATCCGCGTCAATTTCATTAAACGCAGCCTGCCGCACATAAACATCACCGTCATCCATTCTTACCTTAAGATCACCACGGCCTTCATCCATTCGGATACTGCCATCATCAAGATCAAAGCTAAAGTCATTTCCGGTCATGCCGCTCAGATCCAAGTCAGAATCATCCGCATTCACAGAAAGAGCGCCCTCAATATCTGATATCTCATAGTCATCATCATCGCCCTGCAAGTCCAGAGAAACATTGGACGGAACTTCCAAAGTAATACGGTATTCTGATTCCACGCTACCAAACAACATTCTAAATTTCTCTGAATCTACTTCCCTGATATAAAGATCACCTCCGCGTTCCTCCACTTCAATATCAAATTCTCCACTGGATCCCAGCTTCCAACCATCCACATCGATATTTCGATAGACCACCAAATGGACATTAGAACGATCGGATCCTTCAATAGTCACATCTGCATCATCACTGTTGAGGTGCACTGTGCCACCGCTGTCAATTTCATATTCCCTGTCAAGGTTAAAAACGCCATCCTGTGCATAAACAGAGATTGACAATATTAGCGTAGCTACTAAAAGAAATAAAAACTTCAATAATTTCATGGTAATACTGATCGGTTTTAATTATTAGTCAGCATACCGATACGAGAAAAAGAGTGAATTGTTTTAAATTCTTCGAAAAGAATTAGCTCAAGTTAAGCTCAGACTGGCTGGGAGAAAATGCGACCTCTTCATCTTCGATCTCTTGTTCACCAAGCGCTTCCTTCATTTCACTTCGCAACTTTTGTATAGTAAGCCCACTGGTAAGGGATCCATTACGGGCAATAGATATGCGCCCTGTTTCTTCGGATACCACAACTACAAACACATTGTTAGTTTCTGTAATCCCCACCGCCGCTCGGTGGCGTGTTCCAAACACTGATGATATGTTCTGGTTTTGTGAAATAGGCAGATAACAACTAGCTGCTACCATCCTATTATTTCTGATCACCACAGCTCCGTCATGCAGGGGCGTATGCTTATTAAATATTGTTTGCAACAGCTGACTGTTTACTTTGGCATCCAGCTTAACCCCTACATCAACCAAATCTTGCAGCGAAGAAGTACGGGCAAAAACGATAAGAGCACCTGTTTGTGACTGGGCCATGGTTCGCACCGCATCAATCACCTCATCGATAATGGTATCTGGGTTTGAACGGACAAAAAGACGATCAAGGTTGGTGTTTTGGCCTAGCCTATAGAGCAGCTTGCGAATTTCAGGTTGGAATATGATAAATACGGCCAAGACTCCAACATCTAATATACCGCGCAGAATAAAATTAATGGTAGTAAGTCCGGCCGCACTTACTACGGCATTAATAACAATAATAAATACAAGGCCAACAGCTGCTTGAATGGCAAAGGTTCCCCGTATCCATCGGTATAGATAAAACAATACCATGGTAATAATCAGGACTTCGATAAAGTCCTTAATACCAAATTCCAAGAAACCTATGGGAATCAATGGGGTTACCTCAATTAACTAAATATTCCTTTTACAAGAATATAACGATAAATTAGAGAAGTTTTTTGTGGTACTGAAATAAATAAAATTGAAAGCACCTAAGAAAGGAATAGTGGTACTATTTCTCTTTTTCAGAGATAGCCTTATAAACCAATAATGAATCATGGGCTTCTTTCACATCGTGAACACGTATTATTTTAGCCCCTTTTCTCATTGCATCGTAGTGCAATGCTACGGTTCCGGTAACACGTCCTTCTGTTGGGCGGTCGTTCAGAATAGCACCCAACATTGACTTACGTGATGCGCCAACCATTACGGGATGTCCCAAAGCCTTGAACTTATCCAGGTGTGCCAACAACTCCAGGTTGTGATCCAACGTTTTGCCAAATCCAATACCGGGATCTACTATAACATTCTCGAGCCCCTTTTTTCTAAGCTGATCCAGCTGATCTTCAAAAAAGTGGTAAATATCATTAACCACATTTTTGTAACTGGGATCGTCTTGCATGTTTTTGGGATTACCCTGCGAATGCATCATAATGTAAGCAGCATCAAACTCCAGGCATAGATCTGCAAAACGTGGTTCTTTTTGCAAACCACTTATATCATTGATAAAATGTGTGCCCAAATTCAGGGCTTCTTTAGCAACCTTATATTTCGTGGTGTCCACCGAGAAGAAGGTATCCGGGAACTGAGGAATGGCTTTCTCCAGAATGGGTATTACCCTATTCAATTCCTCTTTTTCAGCAACAGGATCAGAACCTGGTCGTGTGGATTCTCCCCCCACATCAATAATAGAAGCACCATTGGCAACCATCGATGCAATGCGCTCCAGGGCATCATCCAGTTCATTAAATTCTCCCCCGTCTGAAAAGGAATCAGGGGTCGCATTCAAAATCCCCATAATTTGTGGAGAAGAAAGGTCGAGCCTTTGGTCTCTTATTAGAAAAGTTTGTTTCGCGGGAGAGCTTTGCTTCATTAATTGCCGGATATGAGATTACGTTACAAAGTGATTAGGCAACTACACTTAAAAACATAATCACCTAAACACTGCATATATACTACCAGGTTTCTTGAAGATGTTCGAGCTTTTCTTCGACTTCTGCCCATTCATCGGCATCTTCCATCTCTTCTGTGGTTTGATTAATTATATGATCAGCCCACTCTTCGGCCAGCTGTTCATTAAGATCGATATAGTGCTCCCATTCCATAGGTACTTCATCATCGGGATAAATCGCTTCTACCGGGCATTCTGCCACACAAGCATCACAATCAATACATTCAAGCGGATCAATCGTCAGGAAGTTGGGGCCTTCCCGAAAGGCATCAACCGGGCACACTGCTGCGCAATTTGTATACTTACAGTTAATGCATGGTTCTGTTACTACGTAGGCCATTAGGTTCTTCTATTCTATTGCTGTTTTAAATTTGGACTAAATATCTCGGCTTCAGCGGATAGATGCAATGTTGATCGGCAAGAAACCTTAATTTAGAAGAACTCTAACGCTATCGATCGCGCCATCGTTCTGTGCCGGTGTGGTCCCCATTAAATGGTTTATTAATTCGTATATATGAATATTCTGGAAAGCTGCTACCGTTGAACCTGTTTTAAAAGCCGGACCTCGTGCTAAAAACAGTGCCTGCATTTCTTTATTCTTATTATCATAACCATGAGTGGCACGAGGCAGCGAATTTAGAAACTGTTGTTTATAATCCTCATCAAGAATGGTATAACCTAAATCAGCTACCATTACGATATCTTCCACACGTCGATGGTTCTTCAAATGATACCGTTCGGGCAACTCCTCTTTTTTATAAACTTTATAATTATTTTCAGCGGCCTTTAATGCTTGATACACCTTCTCACTTTTCTCTTCCGCAGGCTGAATCATCGTCATAGGTCCCCAAAGTACCCGTTCAACATCATTCATTTTAATGATCTTATCCAAGCTGATAATCTTATCAGCGGCTTGATTGACCATACCATGGTCAGATACGATCAGGATATTGGTTTTTCCCCAGATTCCTTTCTCTTTCATTCTCATCTTGAGATAACCAACCAGTTCATCTGAAAGTCGGATTGCGTTTTTCAGCGAATCAGACTGGATGCCATATCGGTGTCCTTTGGTATCTACGTAACTATAATAGAGAGTAGCAAAATCTACATCCTTACCAGCAGGCATCGTCATCCATTTTATAACGGTATCAATACGGGCTCGCAGCCTCATATCTGCATCATATGGTTTCCAATACGTTGGATACATGTCCTGTATATCAGCTTCAGAACCTACCCAAAACATGGTACCGGTACGCACACCCTGTTTTTCGAGCGTATTCCATATTGGTTCCCCACCATACCACTTGCCATTTTCAACAGCCTCACGATCTCGTATGCGGTACCACTCATCCCATTTAGGATCGTACATGGTATTACCAATAAAACCAGTATTCTCTGGATATAATCCCGTAGCTATAGAATAGTGGTTGGGAAAGGTTTTGCTTGGGAATACGGGAATTAACCCCTCAGATTGCACGCCCCCGGCAACCAGTGAATCGAAGTGTGGGGTATCAACCTTATTGAGATAATCATATCGAAAACCGTCAAAAGAAATTAACAGTGTCTTTTGATCTGGCAAAAGGGTATCAGTCGTTGACTTATTACACCCAAAGCTGACAAAAGACGTTGCAATAACTAAAACGATGGCTAGTGCTCTTTTCGTCATCAAAAAAATAGAGGATTAAATGAATTATATTACAAGGTTAGAAAGGTACAAAATAATGTGCAGAAGCAGCGCTTAGAGAATAACTTTTTACGCAAAAATACAAAAGGCAGCCCGGATGGACTGCCTTTTAATACAATAGTTAAGATTGCTTTTTAAAACGTATAGCGTATTCCAAACTGCATTAACCAACGTGAACTATAGGTTCCGAAATCCTGTATGCTTTGCTGGAACATATCATCTGTATTTTTAATGCTATTCGGATCATAATTCAGATTATATACAGGAGTATAATCTCCATTACCGGGATCTTGGAACTCTATAAACTCTATGGGTTCATAGGTTCCCCCAACATTATATCGGCTTCCCCAACTTTTATCAAACAGATCTCCCAACAACGCTGTGAAGTTAAATATATCCAGGGTAAACTCGAGCTTATGTCTGCGATTCATAAAATCAGCAAACAGCTCTTGCTCAACCTTAAGGTCAATAATGTGTTCGAAAGGTGCCCTGGATGCGTTGCGCTCGGCATATTGCCCACGCCGACTACTCAAATAATCACTGCTTTCAATGAACTCATTAAATGCTGCTATCTGTTCCGATACAGTGTATATAACATTGTTGTTGCCATCCGTTATTGGAGCCCATGTTAAATTTGATGCATCTTCGGGAACATAAATCAATGAAGCATCATCACCGCCTTCATTTACCAAGTTTTCACTTTGGTCAATAACATAAGAGAATGGTCTTCCTGAAGTGCCTTCATAGAAGAGTGATATAGTTGTAGCCAGATTACCCAAGAACTGTTTACGATAAACCAACGATGCAGTGAGACGATGCCCCATTGAGAAATCTGACCGACTCAATGACAGATTATTAGCACCATTGACATGCTCTTGACCATCCCAGAGCGAATTAATTTGTGAAGAAGTACCCTCATTCAAGACATAAGAATCTCCATATGTCCATGCAACATTTGTTCTGAAATTATCACTGAAGCTCTTTCGAAGCTGAACTGTAAAATCATAAGCATGTCCATCATTGGTATTACTAACTACATGAATATTTGAATATCGGGAATCGATGTATCGATCAGAGCCACTATAATTGTAAAATGGTCGGGTATCGGGGCCATCCAACGTTCCATTTTGAGACTTTAAGTTCACGTTCTCGATAACAATATTATTTACCGTCTTAGTATACTGCACTTCGAAAGTACCGATAATGTCATATGGCAAGCGTTGATCAACCCCTATGCTGGTTCGAAAAACCGTTGGATATCTGAAATCATCAGCAAACATTTCTAAACGACCACTTGGAATACCGGGCTGACCAAAGTCTTCAAGGGTTAACCCATTTGTGGGATCAGGTCGGAATGGAATAGGATCTCCATTATCCAAAGTAAATTCACCCTCGAAAATACCTGCCTCGATAATACCTGTATTCGCCCCGTTGTTTAAAAACATACCTCCCGGCCACACAAAAGGCACACGCCCCAAAAAGACACCGGCCCCTGCACGTAGTTGGGTAGTTCCTTCTCCATCTACATCCCAATTAACCCCAAAACGTGGTGAAATATAGAGCTGTGCCTTCGGAGTTTCTCCCGGACGAGCTCCTTTTAGATTTTTACCCGCTGCCTGCAAGTCTGGTATCGTAGTATTAAATACATCATCTGCATAACCGGGGTCTGTACTAACCTTCGGCATATCAAACCGAAGCCCCCCTGTCAGACGTAAGTCGTCTGTTACTTGCCATTCATCCTGTACATATAGCCCAAGCTGATATGCTTTAAAAGCCCCCGTATTTTGCGCTGCATCACCAATAGTATTTTGACCTCCAACGAGAGAAACACCGCGAAGGTAAAGAGCAGGAGTAGCAGGACTTATATTTGGATCGTTCACTGCACGCACAGACTGCAAAAAGTCATCAGCCCCAAAATAAAAATACCACCCATTATTGAATGGGATAAATTGGTTTGCCATGTCGTAAAACTCGTTATGGGTACCAATAGTTATGGTATGATCTCCAGCAAAAATGTTAAAATCATTGGTGACAGTCAGTATCTGCTGATCTAACAAGTTCGATGTTGAGAATGGCTCATTACCCAACGAAATATCGCCATCACCATCAAAAATAGTTACCGTTGGAAATGCTTCTCCAGCAAAATCACGATCATCCAGCACATCTGTATAACCGATGGTCAACTTGTTCGCCATCCTGTCTCCAAGAGAACTTGTTAATTCCAAAGCAGTAGAATGGGTAGTATTGGGAAAAACTTCGCTGTTCTTTTTGTAATTAATTGTCCCTACTCCGCTTTGGAACCGGTCTGTATTATCAGAAGCAGTGTAACTGTGTCGCAACATCAACTTATGATCTTTATTGATGTTCCAGTTCAACTTAAACAGTGCTTTATCGCTATCCAATGAACTGTTCTTATCACGAAACGTACCTGGATCATATCCCACTTCATTTTGCAAGGTAGTACTTATTTCTTCAAGCTTTGAAATAGTAGCATCTCCCTGGTAACTGTTGATTCCCAAAAATGGTCGCGGAGATTGCGATCTGAGCATTTCAAGATTGGCAAAGAAAAATAGCTTGTCTTCTATGATAGGTCCCCCCAGACGAAAACCAAACCGGTTATTCTTAAAAGCAGGTAATGCTTCACGGTCACTGTTATTAAAATTGGCAAGACCAATAGGAGTTTTTCCTGCCAATCCCTCATTCCTATTAAACCAGTATGCTGAACCTTCAAACTTATTAGTTCCGCTACGGGTTATTGCATTTATTGCTCCCCCGGTAAAACCACCCTGTGTTACATCAAACGGGGAACTATTAATTTGAAACTGTTCAATGGCATCCATACTAATAGGCGATGCACCTGTCTGACCACCATTTGTCCCTTGGGCAGAAAGACCAAACACATCATTATTAACAGCCCCATCAATAAAAATGGAGTTGAACCTGTTATTTTGACCTGCAATGGATATGGCGGCCCCGTCATCATCACTATTTACTACAAATGCCTGTGGATTTAACCGGGTATAATCTGCCAATGACCTACCCACTGTAGGTGCATCCTCGATATCTTCAGTAGAAACGTTTTTACCTATACCGGTTTTTGTTTTGTTAAATACATCTCCCGCTGCAGTTACCGTTACTTCTCCAAGCTCAGTAGAACCTTCAGAAAGGCTAACTTCGAGACTTAATGTTTCTCCCAACTCTAGTTGAAAACCTTCTCTTACATAGGCATCATACCCTACAAATGTAACCCTGATTCTATAGGGACCACCTGCCCTCATGTTACGAATATTAAAAGCGCCGTTAGAATTAGTAGCTGCTCCATATTCCGTTCCCGTAGGCAAATGTCGTGCTAATATATTGGCCCCCGGTAGCGATTCGCCTGACTCACTAACTACCGTTCCTTTTATTGAAGAAGTTGTAACCCCTTGACCCAATCCAATTAACGGTATAAGTAAAAACATCAGTAGTACAATCGAATAACGTTTCATAACTAAATAAGATATGTTCGTTAGAATTTACGACTGCTATATATTGTGACCCTCCTTTAACATTAAAAGAATTTAACACTATTAAATTGTTTTTACATAATCAAATTTCTTACAGAGAATACTGGGCAAAGTATATTCATATAAAAAAAAAGGGCAGCCCGGATGGACTGCCCTTTTTGCTTAACCTAATTTTAAACCTTATAACGGCAATTTAGAATTCGTACTTCAGCGATGCATTCCAAGTTCTACCAAAGCCAAACCATACAAAGTTTCGCTTATCAATACCATTCCAGGTTGGGTCGCCAGACTCAGCATGAATATTAGTATTAGACTCAGCGATATAGGTAGTATTAAAGAGATTATTAACATTAACCCGTAACGAAGCTGATTGACCAAATAGGTCAAACCGGTATGTAGAACCGAGGTCAACCAAACCGTAGGAAGGAAGCTTCAACGCACCTTTATTATCGGGTTGTTTAAAAGCATCTTCAGTAATACTATAGTCAGCATATAAATTATCTACATGGCGATAGCCCGCATCAACACTAAGATCGCCGAAACGGTAATCTGCCTGAATTGAGCCGACAAACTGTGCGGCATCTCCAATCTTAACATCTTTGGTATAGAGTGTAGCTGTACCAACTTGATTTTGATTATCATCAAAAAGGGTAGCGTCGAAGTTATTGGTATATTTCCAATCACCTATAGACAACATACCTTCAATTTTCAAGTTAGATATTGGTCGGTAAGTGGTTTCAAGCTCAATCCCGTTATGACGCTGATCCACATCGTCGAACTGGGCAGTACCAGAAGATCCCTGTCCGATAGGAAAACCTGTTTCAATAAATCGGTTACCCCAAACAGTAGAATAAAGATTCAGACTGACATCAAGGTTATAAGAGGTATAACCATATCCTAACTCAATAGAAGTAATCTTCTCATTTTGAAGATCCGGGTTGACATCATTCTGAAAACTGGGAAACACACCATCAAAAGTTGGCTGTCGTGAAATGAATCCGGCATTAGCAAATACATTATGCCGATCATTTATATTGTAGTTTACACCACCTTTAACATAACCGCCAGGTACATTTTTCTTTTTAGAAAGTGCATTACCGGACTCAGCGAAAAAGTCTTCACGCTGGTAGGACTTATTAGACAATCCACCCTGCAGCACTGCAGATATATTACCATTGTCATACTCAACCATCCCGTTAGCGCCCTGCCAATTAACAAAACCTATATTGTAATAGTCTATCTTAGGACCCGTCAGACCAGTATCCTTAAAAGGAGAGGCATCGATAGTAAGGTCAGGCTCAATAATTTGACCCCTAGAGTTATCATTACCACTAACAAAATAACCATCCAGACCTAACAGATCATTCATCGCGCGGTAGTGATAACCGGTGTACTTACGAAGATCAACCCCTAATGAAAAGGTAAAGTTATCTACTTCAGCTTTAAGCTTTGATATTCCTCCAATCCAGTTGTGAGAGTTCATTGATGCCCGTCGCATCATAACGGCGTTATTAACCCCGTTCTGGCTGTAGCCATCACCCCCAATCTTCTGACCTTGATAAGGTAAAGATCCTGTGTAGCCAGATGTTGTGGATTGGTTACTGTCCACAATGTTATCAAAATTAATTGTACCATCGTTATTCCGTACACCTGTACCATCACCTTCTTCTATAAAATGTTCCGTAAGGTCTTCATCGGGATCCCAATCAGGGCTGAAAGGATAAGCATCAATACTTGAATTAAAATAGTATTCACCACGTGGTCCAGTTCCTCCACCTCGACCGGCGGAACCGTACAATGATGTAGCAAGTGTTACATTTTCACTAATCTCCCAATCCCAGTTAAAGGTAGCCAGAGGTTTGTTATAGAAGTTACGTTCCATGTTATACTCTTCACCGTTTAAAGTACCGCCATTGGTATTCCATCGGGGATCAATACCGTCATCACCAAAGTTTTCAAAGTCTCGAATTGAAACATTTGTACTTCGCTGGTGGTGCCACTGTCCAGCTCCTAAAACAGAAAAGTTAAAAGCGTGACTATCGTTTGGTTCATAGCCGATTGCAGCGAAATAGGTCCACCCTTCTCCACTCGTGTTATTAACATATCCATTCCCTTGCCAGCGGCTCAAGAGTAATGATGCTGACCATCCATTTTCACTAAGGCCAGTATTATAAGAAGCAGTAGATTTAATGTATCCATCATTCCCTACCATCTGTGAAACAGAACCGCCTTGTTCTTTCTCAGCAGTTTTTGTGAAAATAGAAACAGTTCCACCTACAGAGGGTACAGCAAGCATTGAGGCTCCGAGACCACGCTGAATTTGAATTCCGGAAGCAACATCTGTCAAACCTTGCCAGTTAGACCAATAGACCCAACCATTTTCCATATCATTTACAGGCTGACCATTAATTAAGAAAGCTGTATTACTTTGGTCAAACCCACGCAAAGAAATACGGGAATCTCCATACCCACCACCCTGCTTCGTTGCATAAGCACCGGGAGTGTCATTCATGATTTCCGGGAACTCCAAATTACCCACTTCTTCAGATATTTCTGATGGAGAAATTGTAGAAACAGCAATAGGAGTTTGGCGAGCCCGTGCAATATCAACTGTTTTTGTTGACACTACAATTTCACCTAATACCTTTTCATTCGGTTCAAGAGTTACAACCATCCCATCTTCTGCGGAAACTTCTTTTGAAGTATACCCTACAAATGAGATAACCAGAACATCTCCTTCTTCCGCATTAATTGTAAATGTACCATCTACTCCTGCAGAGGTTCCCGTTTGGGTTCCTTTAATAACTACATTTGCACCTGGTAATGGGTCGTTTGAATCTGCCTCTAGTACACGTCCGCTAATTTGAGCTGACGCCAGAAGAGGAAACAGTACCAAAGCAAAAAGAATGCTTATGTAACGTTTCATAATCGATAGATATGTTCGTTTAAATTAGTGATTTGATAAGTGAATCTATTCGTGATCACTCATGGGATTTTTACCTGCTTTAACCTTATAAGCATATAATTTGAGAGTGGAAGATAATCTTAAATTCCTACCATCCCCTTTCCCAGAGCGATGTTAAAATAAAAAATCTAAGATTAGCATACTGTTAACTCTGAATTAACGAAATTCGGTTTAGAGGCAGTTAACGGTGTTATCCCTATTGGAGTGTTTTTTCTTTGAGCGACAACAAATATTCTTGTTCTACCCCTAAAAAGTAGAGTGAATAGATAAGAAAAAATACCAGTTGCAACTTGACTACCCCCACTTTGCGATATGAACGTGCCGAAGTTGTAACTACATTATCCAATATAACAAACGTGGTATCCCTTTTAATGCGCCGGATAATTTCATTGTCTTCCATAAGCAAATGATCCTCCCGGAACCCACCTATATCTTGAAATAATCCCTTTTCAATGAATAAACTTTGATCCCCAAAACGAAAAGCATCTATATCGAACTTCGTAAACCAGGCATAACTTTGGAGTAACCAGTGGTTATCATCAAAAGCCAGCTGAAAGCAACCGGCTGGAATCTCTCTATGGACGGCGTCAACAATCTCTTGATCAAAGTCTTGGGGAGGCACGCTATCAGCATGCAAAAAATACAGCACTTCCGATGCTGCCTGTTCTGCCCCATAGTTCATTTGTGCCGCCCGTCCCTTTCTGGGAGAACTAATTACCTTTGCTGATGTCTCCTTTGCCTTATATACGGTCTCGTCCGAGCTTCCGCCATCAACTACAATAATTTCGTCAACCGTCTCTCCCGAGTTTTCTATGACTGCAGATATTGTATTTACAATACAATGCTGCTCATTATAAGTTGGGATAATTACACTAATTTTCATTGCCCTTAACTCTTAACCGTGATTCCATCAGATCTTTCTCGGTATCAATGTCATTAAGCTCTTCTACTGCTTCGTACATCAAGTTCATCCTTTTAATACGCCGGATGGTTTCATCATAGACCGATGGAGTGCTCCATTCCATATTTTCAAAAAGATCGGGCAGATACTGATTCATCCCTAACAAGTAATAACCGCCATCTTGGGATGGCCCAATAACAACATCATGGTTCTGCAAGATGCTATATGCATTTACCAGGTGGCTTTTCTTGAGTGCTGCACAATCACTTCCAATAATAACGGCGTGTTCATAGCCCTCCATAAAGGCCTGCTCAAAAGCATTACTCATCCGTTCACCTAAATTTTGGCCATGCTGTAGTTTCTTTCTATAGTGCTCTTCGCTCCAGCGATCATCATTATCAATATATTCAGAATACCACAGTTGTCTGTCGCAGTTTACCTTGCTTGTAACATTTCGTGTTATCTCTAATAACTGCTCATATACCAAACATGCTGTTTCGGGACCAACTGATTTTGCCAGCCGTGTTTTTACTTTACCGAACTCGGGATTTTTTATAAAAATAAGAAGCACATCTTGTTCGGAACTATTCATCTTTCAAGCTTTGTTTAAGTATTTTCTAATAGCATCAGGTGGTTAATAATCCTACTCATTTCAATAATTTAGCTTGGAACATCTCGCCTGCCAATCAATTTAATTGGACTAATGATCTAGAAAATATCTTACTAATTAATTCTGAAATAATTTCTCAAATTATGAAAAAGCTACTAACGGTAACAATACTGTCAGCTTTTCTAGTCCTTTCGTTAAATACCATTTCAAATGCTCAAGATGCCAATAAAGATCTTGGGGTCGGATTTATAATCGGCGAACCAACAGGTCTCAGCCTCAAGAGCTGGACCGGTGGAGGCAATGCCATAGATGCCGGTTTGGCATGGTCTTTTGGCCGCTATGATGCTATCAACATACATGCCGACTATCTCTGGCATAATTACGAAACTTTTAATAAAGTAGACTCAGGCTCATTACCCCTTTACTATGGTATAGGCGGACGCTTGGTATTGGGAGACTCCAGCTTTATTGGTGCCCGGCTTCCAATCGGTTTGAACTACCTGCTCGAAGATTCTCCAGTCGGCTTTTTCTTTGAAGTTGCTCCCATCATTAATATTGCCCCTGCAACCAGTTTTGATGTTGACGGTGGATTAGGAGTCCGATTTTATCTATAAAATAGGTTTTGAACCTGCGAAAAAGGGGTGCTAAATAAGCATCCCTTTTTTAAATTAAGAGCTGTGTCCCTTCTTTAGCAAGCTCAATGGTATTAAAAAAGGGGGCATATTTTCGCTGCAATTTTTGATCCAGCTCTGCCAAGTCTTGATCTGTAGAATCAGGATCATGATGTGTTATAAATAGGTTTTTCACCTTTGCTTGCCGGGCAAAATCAACGACAATTTCCCAGGCCGAATGTCCCCATCCATGCTTTCCTTCATAAGATTCCAAACTATACTGCCCATCATGAATTAAAATATCCGCACCCTCAAAAAAGGATTCTAACTTAGCATAATAATCCCTTCCTGCCTTAATAGCCTCAGGTTCAAGCTCATTATCAGGACAAAAAATTATAGTGGTACCATCAATTTCGATCTTGTAAATAGCGGTATTGGTGGTGTGGTTCGCCAGCATATATTCTACACTATAACCGTCATACTCAACCTTTTCAGGAGACTGAGTTACATATTTAAGGTTGGCGTCAATCATCTCTAAGGTTACCGGGAAAAATGTTTTCGTTAAATGTCCCGATAAAATCTCTTTACACCCCCCATCTTCTTGTTCAGGCATATGGATCTCAAATTGATTCTTGGAACCATATATAGGTTTAAAGAATGGGAATCCCTGGATATGATCCCAATGCGGGTGAGTAATAAATATACGTCCCCTAACTTTGGTGTTACCATTCTGTCTATTTCCCAGATTGCGAATACCCGTACCGCTATCAAGAATTAGCAATTCATCAGATTGAGGAATAGTCACCTGCACACAGGTCGTATTTCCTCCGTAAACCATATTTTCTTTATTCGCACATGGAGTCGACCCTCGGACTCCCCAAAAAATAATACTTATCTGATTATTCTTTTTGCCCATGCAAATACTTTGGAAATTAAACAGTTACTACCAATACAGCCTATCTATCATCTTTTTTATTAGCCCTAATACTTTTATTAAAAAGACAGGCAAACTCTTTAAATGTTGTAAAAAAATAGCAGAACCTGTCAGAAAAGCAAACTTTACTTACTCTACTGAACCTTCACGGATATCATCCATTTGATCCGTTAAATCCTCCATTTTTTGGCGCTTCTGTTCTATCTCCTCTTCAATATTTTCAATTTTCTTTTCGACCTCATCTAACAAGCTGTTACCTCCATTGGTAGGCTTAAAATAGGTCTTCTTCTCTTCATATTGGAGTGCTTCTTTTTCTAAGCTGCGGACCTCTTTTTTGATCGCTTTATATTCTTTCCGCAACTCTTGAATTTGGTTACGATCCTCAGGGTTCAAGTCTGCCTTAGCTAACTCCTGGTCAAACTTATCTCCTGACTTGGCTGCCCGCATACGATCATAAATAACGTCACAGACCTCACGGTACTGCTTCCACATTTTATTCTTATGCTTTATGGGCACATACCCTACATTCTTAAACTTTTCTTGTAAGTCCTTTGCAAGATCAACAGCCTTGATAGGATCTTCGTGACTACCGAGTTCTCTAAGCTCTTCCAGAATCTCTTTTTTCTTTTTGAGGTTTTCTTTACGCTCTTCCTTTACCTCCTTAAAATGTTCGCGACGGCGATCATAGAATTCATCCATCGCCCCTTTAAACTTCTTCCAAATTTTATTGGATTTTTTTCGAGGCACAGGACCAATTTTTTTCCAGCGATCCATATAGCTCTGCATCTTTGAATGCCCCTTCTCAAAATCATCGGTCTCTTTAATGGCATTAGCTTTATCGATAAGCTCCAACTTTTGTTGGTAATGCTCCTCTTCGAGCTCCTCAATTTTATCTCGATTATTAGATTTCTTTTCATTGAAAGCATCCGTTGCCGCTTTAAAACGGTTCCATAACTTATCTTCTGTCCGTTGTGGCAAATTCCCTACTTTCTTCCAACGGCGGTGTAGTTTATTAATCTTTCGGGCGGCAATTGCTAAATCATCTTCTTCGAGAAGGGCTTCTGCTTCTTCACAAAGCTTTTCTTTTTTATGATAAAAACGGTCTACCTTAGACTGGTGCTCAGGATCATGCTTATATTTTTGATCGTAATATTTGTCTTGAGCGGCTTTATACCGTTCCCAAACATTATTTGCTTTATCCTTCGGAACCCTACCAATTTTTTTCCACTGTTTTGTAAGGTCTTCGAACTGCTCTTCCAGCTCATCCCATTCAGTAGTTTCATGATTGATAGACTCGGCCACATTTTCCATCTTTTCAAGCACCGTCAGCTTTAGCATCAGGTTGTCTTCTTCTTTTTGGCGCTTTTGAACAAGCCGATCTACTTTATGTTCGTTAAAAGTATCAAGCAGCTCTTCAAATCGCTCATCAAGCTCCTCGCCTTTGCCAGAGGGTAGTGGGCCTGTACTGTTCCACTGCTGCTTCATCTGGCCTACTCGTTTAGTAGCTGTCCAGGTTTCGTTAGAAACAATACCTTCAAACTCTTTAAGAAGCTTCTTCTTAGTCTCTAAGTTCTGTTGCCGCTTCTCTTTCTGCTTTTTGTAATAAGCTTCCTTTTTCTCCTCATAGTCATCAACAATCTTATTAAACTTCTGAAAAAGTTTCTTGACCTTCTCAGAATCAGTAGTGGGACCGTCAGCCCATTTATGGCTAAGGTTATTCAACTCACCAGACACATATGACCAATCATCTTGCTCGGCAAGCTCTTGAGCCTTGCTAATAATATTCCTATAAAATGTTACGGGATCCTCATCATTTTCTTCGTTTGATAACTCTTCGGTAGGCTCTTCTGCTTCTCCCGTATTTTCTTCCTCAATAACATCCTCCTTGGCTTTCTCAGTATCTTCTTCACTTGATTCCTTATCAACCGTCCCTGCCTCATCAATACGACTGAGCAGGCTATCAAAATCCCCAATTGCTACTGTTTCCTGAACATCCTTTTTTAAAGAAGCAAGCAACTCACTTGTAACTTCCTGGTCAGAAATTGCCTGTTCAACCTTCTCCTCTAATGCACTAAAGGCACCCTTGAAGTTAGCAATTTTTTCTTCGACCTGATTAGCCGGGACCTCACATAACTTCCGTTGGTCTCCCTGCCCCCCATCCTTTAAAAAAAGCTCATTATTTTCAGTTAAAAATACGTATTCATCCTCATATAAAAATTCGGATGTCTTTTCTTTTTCTTCCATAGTTGTATTCACAGAAACCTCTGTTGTAGCTCTTGGCAATTCTGATTTACGTTATATGCTAATAACGTGTAACTAAGATAATATTTCTAAAGAACTTATTACAATTGAGATGAGAATTACACCATCAACCCGATAAAAATGACATAGCCTACCGATAGTTAGGTACAATCACCGTACTAAAAGTGACTTTAAATCCTTAAAGCTTGCCCTGAGGTGCTCCTTACAAAGCTTAACTTTTGTTATGTCTTCCCCCAAAAATCTCTACTAAAATTAACTTTCTTCTTTATGAAGGTAAACATCTTTAGAGGGATATGGAAAGCTAATTCCTTCTTCATCAAACCGTTCCTTAATGCGCTTTATCAGATCATATTTTAAAGACCAAAAATCTTCTTGTTTTGCCCAGGGACGCACCATAAGATTTACCGAGCTACCACCTAGTTCAGAAACAGCCACTTTGGGTTCAGGCTCCTCCAAAATTCGATCTTCGTTATCAAGAATATTCTTAATTGTTTCTATCGCATGATCGATATCATCATCATATCCAAAGCCAATCACCAAATCGATACGTCTTTTATCATTGGCCGACATATTTTTAATGTTACTCCCCCATACATTGGAGTTAGGCATCACAATAGCCACATTATCAAAGGTATTTACCTTAGTCATCACTACCCCAATCTCTTCAACAGTGCCAGACGTTCCGTCTACCTCTATTGAGTCACCAACATTAAATGGCCGCATCACTAAAAGCATAACTCCTGCAGCTATATCTGAGAGCGTACCCTGCCAGGCTAAACCGGCTGCAAGCCCGGCTGCTCCTAAGACGGCTACAAGACTTGCCGTTTGGATACCCACCATGTTTAATACAAAAATAACAACCACTGTTAGCCCCAGAATCTTCGTAACTTTGGCCAACAGGGGAGTTAACGTATCATCAATTGTTTCTGAACTTTCACACTGTCGTTGTACTTTTTTGCTAAGCCATCCAGCAACAATCCATCCCACCACTAAAACAAATATTGCCCCTACTACTTTTAAACCGTACTCAACCAATTGAGGCATAACACTTTCAAAGAGCGATTGAAATTCTTCCATATTTACAGCAGTCTTTTTAAAATTCAATTTATAAATAAATAAGGCAGTACATCAATGTACTGCCTTATAAACTAAAGGGAAATATCGATTTATTTTTGAATAATCTCTCGGATTTCAGCTAAACCTTTTTTTACATCACCCCAAAGCTGTTCGGTATCAGACTTAATATCTTCAAGAGTTTTATCTCCAGATTCTTTTATCTGGTTCAGTTTTAACTTAAGGGCTTCGCGTTTTTTTGTTAATATTTCGATTCGCTCTTCGAGCTTAACTTTCAGACCTTGCGACTCTTCATTTGCCTTCTCTTGTAGCTCATCGATCTGTGTGTTCCACTCTCTGAGCTTCGTTTCCAACTTATTTATGTACTCTTCTCGTGTAGCCATAATTATTGTAGTTATATTAATATTTCTATAAAGCCCAACAACTATTCAAGATGGCTTCGCAACATCCAAGCTGTCTTAGAATGCACGTGCAACCGCTGAGTTAACAAGTCAACAGTAGCCTCATCTTCGGCTTCTTTTGCCGGTTCAAGGGCCTGCCGCGCCGTGCGAAGAACCTGTTCGTTGCCAAGTGCCAACCGTCGAACCATCTCTAATGCTTCGGGCTCTTCTTGTTCCTCCTTAATAGAAGTTAACTCATTAAACTCTTTAAATGTTCCCGGCGCCCGATATCCCAAAGCACGAATACGTTCTGCGATCTCATCAATGGCATCAGCAAGTTCGGTGTACTGTTGCTCAAACTGCTCGTGCAATGAATGGAAAAGCTCACCGGTTACATTCCAGTGGTAGTTGTGCGTTTTAAGATACAACATATATGAATCTGCCAATACTTTTGAGAGTTCGTTGGCTATAGCCCTTCGACTCTCCTCATTAATACCAATATTGATATCCATCTCTTTCTTTTCTATCGTAGTGGTACTCATTTCTGAACACCTCGTATTTGTTTTTAATTATTGCATTTGCAGTTCCAGCTACAATCTCTAGTCCCATCTGTACTCAATTCAACGATTTCTGCAATCAACTCGCAAAAAAACTCTTTTAATACTTGTATAACCATAATTCTTTGTTACTCTTAAATTGTTGGACTATCACTACATGAATATCCCGCTAATCATTCCAATAGACCAATAGAAGGTATTTATCAAACAGATAGGAAGTATCTTATACCAAGAATAGGGTGACAGCTTTTTAGCTTGTGTGTTTTTCTTTATTCCAGCGGAACTGATCGATAAGGCGAAGCATATCGGCAGGAATCTTTGCCTCACACTTTACCGTTTTGCTCTTCCGGGGATGTTTAAAAGAAAGTTGATATGCGTGAAGGGCCTGGCGATCAATCAGCGGTTCCTTCTCCTCTTCGGGAGCATAATGTTGATCTCCCACTAATTGGTGCCCAACATGTTCAAACTGAACACGGATCTGATTTTTAAGTCCGGTATCCAGCTGGACTTCAACCAATGTATTCTCAAAAAACCGTTCTTTCACCTTGTAGGATAACCGGGCAGGCGTAGCCCCCTCTTCACTTGGATCTACTACGATATTACGAAAACCTTCTTTAATAAGCTTAAGATGATGTTCAAGCGTACCTTCATCTTTTTCTATGATGCCTCGCACGATAGCAAGGTACGTACGCTTGGGCTCATGATTTCGAAATTTTTTATAAAGGTCGTCATACGCCCGCTTATTTTTGGCAAAGACCATCAAGCCGCTGGTATATCGATCTATGCGATGCACACACCCTACCCGCACTCCATGCTTGCCAAGATGGTCAGCAACAAGGTCATATAGATTTTTCACATTACTGTCAGGAATAGGAACAGCTAATAACCCGGCAGGCTTATCAACTACAAAAATATCCTTATCCTGTTCAACAATATAGAATGGGCGTTTTTTTGCAGCCATAACACGAACGGTATAAAACTAAGATATCGTATACTACTTAAGCATCGATATCATGTACCTCTTTTAGAATTGCTTTTGCCTCTTTATCGCCACCTTGCATTACTTTATGCTGCAAATTTGTAACAATCTCTTGTTGGGCGTTTTCAAAAGCCATCTCTTTTGCCTGCTTTTCAGTTCCCGTTCGCAACAGTTCGAAGACGTCATCTGCACGAATAACGCTATACAGCTTATCCTCATTAAATGCATGCGAACGCAACTCTTCATATTCTTCAAAGAGCTTAGGGAATTCTGAAGTTTCCTCAGCGCGATCAATTACCTCAACATCTTTGGGGCCTTCTGCGCTTAGAGGTATTTTACAGAGATAGAAAAACTTATGCTCATATTTCATATTCGAACAACCTTAATCTTTTATAATCCTTTCAAAAGTTATATCGCTTTAATGTAAGAAAAAATCTTCGCACCTTCTTAAAGCTTCGCCACCAAATATAAGCATCTAATCAGATAAATCAGCATGTATCAATCAGGAAAATTGTGCCGGCTAATTATTCCCTTTTTTTTTCTTGCAGGAATTGTACCATCGGGATGCGCATCCTCCTCTTCGGTACAACAGCAAGAGGCTCAAGCACAATCGCACACCCCTTTTGGGGATAGCACAGCCCCAGACGACCAAGGAATGTGGCTACTTCCCAACATTGAAGAAGCCATATTTAACGAGTTAAAAAGCAAAGGCTTACAAGTCCAAAAATCGGATTTATACCATCCCCGCGAACCATCATTAAACCAAAGTATTGTGCGCATAAATATTGATGGCAACAGCAGTGGCACGGGCTCCTTTGTATCTCCCAACGGTCTTATCCTTACTTCTTACCAAACCGCCTATCCCGGGATTACGGCTGCAAGTATAATGAAGGAAAAATATCTTACAAAGGGGTTTAACGCGGACAGTATGAACGCAGAAATCCCCCTTCAAAACTTTACGCTTTACATTACCGTTGAGCAAAAAGATGTAACCTCCAAAATACAATCCCAGCTAGCCGATACGCTCACTTTTTACCAGCAAGAGCAAAAAGCAAAGACTATTAAGAAAGAACTTATAGCTGAACGAAAAGGGGATAATAGTAATCTGGTTGTAGAAATAGATGATATCTGGTCGGGAAACCGACAATTAATGTCGATATATAAAATTATCCGTGATGTACGGCTGGCTCATGTGCCTCCTACATCAATTGGTTTATATAACAATGACTTTGAAAACTGGCACTGGCCGACCCATGCCGGAGATTTTGCTTTCCTGCGTGCTTATGTAGATCCCAGCGGGCAGAGCCAATCATATAACTCCTCTAACATCCCATTCCAACCTTCTTTTCACCTAACTATAGACAATTCGGGAGCTGAACCCCACAGCTTTACCATGACGTTGGGCTTCCCCGGACAAACGTACAGAAACGAAAGTAGCTTCGCCTTTGAATTTTATAACAATTACCGCAACCCAATCCTGATTGAATCTTACCAAGCCATACTTAAAAGCCTGCGACATGCGGCCCAACAAGATTCTGTTAAAGCTCTTAAAAGTGCCTCTAAGCGAGCATCAATAGCTAATGCTCTTAAATACTACCGGGAAATACAACGCGGATTTAGCAACCAAAATATTCTTGAAAAGAAAAGGGCAACAGAGCAGTATTTTGAACAGTGGATACGAAAAGATTCTTTGCGCTACCAACAGTACCGGAGGGTATTTCGGCAATTGAAACAATCCTACGATATTGCCTCTCAATCAGGCGACCTGTTATATGGGTTGGTGCAGGCAATAAACAATAACAAATTGTTGAAAATTGCCGGATTTTATAATGCATATCGTAACCATCGAGCTGATAATTCTAATATAGATTTAACGAAAGAACAAAAAAGAAATCTAATAACTCAGCATAAAAAAGTATTAGAAAATATAGATATCGAAGCACAAAAAATGATGCTTTCAGAAATGCTGTATTCACTGGCAACACTCCCCGATGGTAAAGTAATGTTCTATCTGGTTCGACTTTTTGATGAAAAAGAAGGCCATAATCTTAAAAATGAGATCAAAAGTTATGTAGATTCTCTGGAACAAAGCTCTATTATATTTGACCTGCACAAAGCTAAAAGATTTACAGCCCTTCCCATTGATAGCGCTCGATCTAACTCCATTGATCCTATGGTAAAACTCTATAAAGAGATGATAGAAACCTACCAGTTTAGCCGTAAGAATTACCTGCAACATTTACCGTATTTGCGTCCCGCGCAACGCCGATATACGGAGGGGATGCTATCATTTCAGCAAGATTCCACAGCCTACCCTGATGCTAATGCAACGCTTAGACTTAGTGGTGGACATATTGCCGGCTATACAGACACAAATAACAACTACCACCCCCCTTTTACTACCCTCAGTGGATTATTTGATAAAATTGGCACAGATGATTCATTTGATATATCTGATAAGCTTGCAGCTTATGCAGACTCTACAGATTACCAACCCGTAAACTTTCTGTCCAGTAATGATATAACCGGCGGCAATTCCGGAAGCCCTGTCATGAACAAAGAGGGAGAAATTATTGGCTTAACCCTTGATAGCAATAGAAAAGGAATAATTGGAGACTATTATTACGACAAACGCTTCAAACGAGCCATTAACGTTGATATCAGATATATTCTTTTTCTATTAGAAGAAATTACAGGAGGCGATCAGTTGTTAAAAGAAATGCAGAAGAGAACTGAATAACGATTTATAAATTTCAAGATAGGTTTATCCTGTCCATTAATCACTATTTTGCAAAAAAAATGATGGCTTCGCATGTCATTCGAAATTATTTTTGTATTTGCTCTGCTTGGATTAGCATTATTTCTTTTTGCAACAGACTATGTATCCTTTGACGTAGCAGCACTTATCTTATTGGTCTCTCTTTTAGCTTCAGGCATACTTACTCCTAAAGAGGGATTTGCGGGAGTAAGTAACCCAGCTACTATTACGATTGCAGCAATGTTTGTTATCAGTGAAGGGCTTCGGAGAACCGGACTTTTAAACAAAGCCGGCAATTTCTTTTGTGAAAAGATGAAAGACAATTTCTGGCTTTGGCTTTTCGTAATGCTGCTGTTTGTTAGTTTTACCTCATCTTTCATGAACAACACGGCGGTTATAATGATTTTTATACCCGTCATTATTGATATCTCTGCCAGAATTGGAGTTAGCGCCTCTAAGCTGCTCATGCCATTAGCCTTTGCAGGAATCATGGGGGGTATCCATACCCTGATAGGGACCTCAACTAACCTATTAGTTAGCTCCATAGTTCAGGATAGGGGCGGCCAGGGCTTTGCCATGTTCGATTTTATGCCCATGGCCCTCATATTTCTCTGTGCAGGTTTTCTCTATATGTATTTTGTGGGAGTAGATTTAATCCCCCCCCGACGCAAAGACGATGAGCTCACTGCTGATTTTAAGATGCAAGGATACCTAACAGATCTAAAAGTTAAAGACGAATCAAATTTAGTAGGTAAATATTTAGATGAAGGAGGATTAACTGAAGAACTCGATCTCGACGTATTAAGAATCTTCAAACCCGACAGTGATTCTTCTGCACAAAGGACCGAAACCAAAGTTGAATCCGGAGATATTCTGCGCATTCGCGGGAGTGCATCTGAAATTGATAAACTGTTACGCCGCGAAGACCTTGCTTTAATCCCCAGTAAAAAGTGGATAGATGTAGACTTAAAGCATGGCCGGGATGCACTGGTAGAAGCAGCAGTAGCACCGGAATCTACATTAGAGGGCAGGGAATTAAGTGATATTGACTTTTACGAACGATTTGGTGCTGTACCTCTGGCCATCCGCCACCACGGAGAGTTGAAACAAGAAGAGCTAGGAAACATTCACCTGGCTGGCGGAGACACACTCTTGCTAAGTATGAGCAAGGAAAGAATCCACGAAATAAATAACGATCCCTCTTTCGTCATATCTTCCGAAGTAGATGTTATGCGTCCGCGTACCGACAAAACCCACATTGCTGTAGGAATACTTGCCGCGGTTGTAGGACTAGCAGCACTTAATATTCTGCCTATCATGGTAAGTGCACCCGCCGGCGTAATTATGATGATACTAACGGGCTGCCTCACCACTGAAGAAGCTTATACTGCTGTAAACTGGAAGGTGATCATGTTACTTGTAGGGGTACTTCCACTCGGTACGGCCATGGATAAAACCGGAGCCGCCGGACTTATTGCAGATTCGATGATTGGGATGCTTTATGACTTTGGCCCTGTAGCGGTACTCTCCGGCTTTTACCTTTTCACCATGATGATAACAGCTATTATTTCCACCAATGCATCCGTAGCATTACTCGCCCCCATTGCTTTTGAGGTTGCCAATCAAATAGGAGTGAATACCGAACCAATGGTCCTTGCGGTCAGCTATGCAGCCTGCTTAACCTTTATTACCCCTTTCGGTCACCATGCAAACACCTTAGTTTACGGATCGGGACAATATGAGTTTACTGACTTTACTAAAATTGGACTGCCTCTTAATATTATATTCTGGATACTAGCCACTATATTCATACCTATCATCTGGCCTTTATAAAGAGCAAAAAATAAATAAAAATTTATTTCCAGCTGTTGTAAAACCTTACAAACTAATAATTAGTAAACAGTTAGAATAACATTACTTATAACCAATGTCTTACAAACAATATTTTTGTGCTCCCTATGATATTATTACAAAATAACCTGATTTTGCAGTAAAAGTTATTTACAATTTTCCTAAAAGTAGTAACTCGTTACTATACCGAGAGTATTTAGCCAAAAATTAAGTGAGAGTGAAAAATATCATTCGAAATTATTTTCGTATTTGCTCTTGTTATAGTAGCATTCTTTCTTTTTAAATCGGCTATGTTTCATTTGATGTAGCAGCATTAATTTTACTTGTGAACCTTGTTGCCATGCTTGCCAACCATATTATTGCACTACTTTTCAGATTTAGGGTCGCGCGCCGTACTATCCAGATTTTTTCTATTACCAATGGGCATCACAGCATTCATGTCAAACAATGCTTCTGCCGCACCCCTTGCCCCTATTGCCATAATATCAGCCACAGCGATGAACATTACCCCTTATCCTTTTTATTTGCTGTTACGTTTGCAGCATCCCTCAGTTTTATCACTCCCTTTGGTTATCAAACAAACACCTTGATTTACGGGGCAGGGCAATATAAATTTAGTGACTTCACAAAAGTTGGATTACCCTTAAATATTTTGGCCTTTTTAGTACATGGAAGAGTGGCTCAAAAAAACGTTTAAAATCTCAGGATGGCTACCTGATTACAATAGTCAGAAGTTTCGCGGTGATCTGACTGCAGGAATTACGACCGGCGTAATGTTTATACCTCAGGGGATGGCTTATGCCGTTATCGCAGGAGTGCCTCCTATATATGGTCTTTATGCCGGTGTAATCCCCTTGCTTATCTATCCTCTTTTGGGTACTTCTAAAAACCTTTCCATTGGTCCAGTTGCCATCGATATGCTTATCGTTGCCGCGGGGGTTTCTTTGCTTGCCGAACCCAACACGGAGCGCTATATAACGCTCACTATTCTACTTACGATGATGGCCGGAGGACTGCAACTGCTCATGGGGTCCATGCGGTTGGGTTCAGTATTAAATATTTTCTCAAGACCGGTAATTGCCGGCTTTACTCTTGCTGCTCCCCTTATTATTGCAGCAAGCCAGCTTAATAATCTTTTAGGCATTGAACTACCCCAAACTCAATATGTGATCGTTATCATTGAAGAAGTTTTAAGAAATATTGATCATGTCCATTTACAAACGTTCCTTTGGGGAGGCATTGCTATCGCCTTACTTGCCTTTATAAAGCACGTAAAACCTATATTCCCAGCCTCTGTGCTTATACTCGGCGGTAGTATTCTCATTTCGTGGAGTGCCGGAGCACAAGCAGTAGGCATTCAACTGGTAGGAGACATCCCCATGGGACTACCCACATTTGGCCTGCCGGAAATAAACTTTAACAACATGCGGGAACTACTGCCCACTGCACTTACGCTCGCACTGGTTCAGTTTATGAGTGTAGCATCACTGGGACAAACTTTCGCGAAGAAAAATAATTATATCATCGATGCCAATCATGAGCTTGTAGCACTTGGAGCTTCAAACTTCTTCGGCAGTTTATTTAAGTCTATTCCTGTATCTGGCAGTTTCTCACGTTCAGCGGCATCAGATCAGGCAAATGTAAAAACACCATTGGCAAATATAATTACATCCGCAGTAATTATAGCTACTCTACTATTACTCACACCTGTCTTCTACTTTTTACCCATGCCGATACTGGCAGCTATAATCATTGTATCGGCCCTAAATCTTATTGATATATCGGAATTTATATTCCTCTATACAACAAGACGCAGTGAAGGGCTTATCGCTATTTTCACAGCTGCCTGCACATTACTTATTGGTATTCAAGAAGGAATATTACTTGGGGTCGTTGCCTCTATGATCCATATGCTTTACAAATACAGCCGGCCCAATGTAGCCGAACTGGGTATAATACCCAACACCCGTTTGTTTAAAAACCTGGATCGAAATCCCGAGGCAAAACCAATTGACGGACTGATGATCTTACGGGTAGACGCTTCGTTCTCTTTTGTTAATGCTGATTTTTTCAGAGACTATATAATTGAAAAAAGCAGGGAGCGGAATAAGTCCACTCACTATGTTGTTATCGATGGTAGTACAATAAACTCCCTTGACACCACAGCTATTGAACAGATTAAAACAATGGCCGGCACCCTTCAAAATTGGGATATTGAACTCTATATTGCCGGGCTCAAAGGACCGGTACGAGACATCATTAACAAAGCGGGATTAAAAGAATACTTGGGAGAAGACCATTACTTTAGAGATCCTCATGAAGCAGTCTCGCATATTCTAAAACTAATGGACAAAGAGGATGAAAAATCACGACTGGCCGATTATAAAGATATAACCGGCTAATAACTTGTGAAGGCGTCAATCGATATCAAGCTTCCGTAAAATTTCTGGCTCCATCATCCATCGGAAGCGAGCTGTCCCAGGCCGTACCTGTCCCCATTTCACTGCCGGATGTTCCATGCACACCAATGAAGCCGTAGACATCCGGGCAGTATATTCGCCTTCCCTATTACAAAGAGTAGCAACCACTTGCTCCAATAGGGGGTTATGCCCAACTAGCAATACGGTATCTACACTATTTGGGGATTCTTGGATAGCCTTTAAATAGTTTTGCACCCCACCATGATAAAGTTCCTTATCCCAGGTAATGACCGATTCATCAATTCCTGCTGATTCCACTAAAATTGTTGTTGTTTCATTCGCACGTTGGGCCGGAGAACTTACCAAATGGGCAGGTACGTTATCCGTTTGCTGTATAAAGGCACCCAGTCGCAATGCATCCTCTCGGCCTCTTTGAGCTAAAGGACGATCAAAATCTTTTTGTCCGTGGGTTGCATGTGGCGACTGGGCGTGCCGCAACAACATAATTGTTTTCATAATTTAACAGTTTTTAGATCTAGCTAAATACCTTAGCTATTATTTTTAAGCTGTGTGCACTTTTAAAATATGCTTCGGGGCAAAATATGTGAGCGTAGCTCCCCTTGCTAACATAAACAATGTCATAGCAAGCCAAAGAGCATGGTTACCCAAAAAGTGAACTCCTATAGCATAAACAGGTATAAAGATCGTCAACGTAGCAATAATCATAGAATCCCGCATAGGGCCTGTGGCTGTTGCCCCAATAAAAATCCCATCCCATATATACGAAAAACTACTTACTATGGGCCCTGCAATAGTCCATAAAAAATAAACCATTGCAGTATCAATCACATCTTTCTGATCAGTGAAAAGCCATATAATATGTACATCAAAAATGGCATATATTGCAGAAGCCAGTACTCCAATACCCGTACCCCATACAAAACAATACTTAACTGTCAGATTTATGCGCTTCTGCTGACCAGAACCAGTGTATCGACCGATAAGACTCTCGGCTGCATATGCAAATCCATCTATGCCGTACGATACCATCATCCACAACTGTAACAAAATTGAATTTGCTGCCAACACTACATTACCAAACTCAGCAGATTTAGCTGTAAAAAAAGAAAAGGTAAAGATCAGGCAGAGGGTACGAATAAAAATATCACGGTTTACCGAAAAGAATTTTTTAATTGCTTTAACTTCAAGTAAAAGCTCGTGCACATAGCCGGATAACCAATTCCGATATTGGTAAACCAGGAGTATTACGGCAAGAATGAGCCCCGCATACCGGGCAATAAGCGTTCCCATAGCTACTCCATCAACATTCAAACCCATCCCATAGACAAAAAACACATCTAGGGCAATATTCAGGGCATTCAGAAATATAGTCACGATCATTGGATAACGGGCATTCTGCATTCCCAAAAACCAGCCGTTGATAGCATATAAGCAAAGCGTGGCAGGAGCAGTAAATATTCTAATCTCAAAATAGATACGAGTATACCGTTCTACCTCAGGAGAAGCTTCCACAAGCCAAAAGCTGAAGTCAGCAATCCAGGCCTGCAGTATCACAATTACTATTCCGAAAAAAACAGCTACCGCTAATGCGCGCGCCAAAGTCATAATACTGTCGGTTTTCTCGTCCTCACCAAAAGCCTGTGCAGTAAGTCCCGTGGTACCCATTCGTAAGAAACCGAATCCCCAAAAAATGAAGTTAAAAATCATACTTCCCACGGCAATGGCTCCTAAATAATAGGCTTCATCCAAGTGGCCCACCAATGCAGTGTCTACGGCACCCAGAAGGGGTACAGAAAGATTACTAATGATGTTGGGAATCGCCAGGTTCAGGATTTTCCGGTTCAACGAATCGGGGTATAATCTTTATTTTTTAGAATTTTCGTCGTACAGGCGGTTTCTCAGCCTTTTAATGAAGCGCTCAATATAACCCAATCCGAACAAAATTACGATTGCAATAACTGTAAGAATACCTGCCAGCAAATACTGTTGCAAAGCTACTGCGATACCAATAGCAGCTGCAAATAATATTGATGCCGCTGTTGTAAGTCCCTCAACCGTTTCCTGCTGATTTCTAAAAATTATGGTTCCGGCCCCCAGAAAGCTAATTCCGGTAATTATTGCTTCCATAATACGAATGGGATCGGCCTGTATTGCCTTAACCATAGAGCTACTGCTATAATTAACAATCATAATATCTCCCAACACTACCAGCAGCGAAGAGGCCCCGGCAACAAGCATATGTGTTCGTAATCCAGCCGGTTTTCTGGCTAGTTCTCGCTCTAACCCTATGAGCCCACCTAAAAACATAGCAAATACTACTTTTACTATCGGCATCCAAATAAAATTTAAATCCATGCTTATCCTGTATTATTATCTTGATACCATAACATTATACTCTTTGACGAATCTCATATCATTATGGAATTAAGTTATTGGCAGAGTCGCTGGCAAAAAAACAATACCGGTTGGCATATGGAAACAGTATATCCCCAATTACCAAAACTCTGGCCTTATTTATCTATTGACAAAAATTCGGAGGTTCTTGTTCCCCTTTGCGGAAAAAGCCGGGACATAAGGTGGCTTCTCGAAGAAGGGCACACTGTTACAGGAGTAGAGATCTCGTCAAAAGCGATACAGAAAATTAAAGAAAATTATCCGCACACATTCTCAAAAGAACGTAGTCACGGTTTCATCGTTCATAGCTCAGATCAACTAACATTATGGGAGGGAGATTTCTTAACGCTTCCTCCCGATCAAGTTCCCGCTCCTGCTGCTATTTATGACAAAGCCGCTATTGTAGCATTACCACCTGCCATGCGTGAAAAATACGCACAAAAAATTATGGCACTATGTGATCCCCAAACCCAAATTCTGCTCCAAACCTTTGAATACGAGCAAGATGAAATGACCGGACCGCCCTTCTCAGTCCCAGAATCAGAAATTCATAAAAGGTTTGGCAGTCATTTTTCACTTCATCTGTTACACGAACAGTCTAAGTTTGATCAGTTAAAGAAATTTCAGCAGCGTGGCCTGTCTTCAGGCCTAATGGAAAAGGTATTTTTGCTAACACCCTCATAGAAGCCCTCTTTTTTACACTTTTAGTAAAAAATTAGATTTCGTCCCAAATAACAGCATTTTTCAGTTCTAGTTGCATATCAACAAGTCGGAATGTATTTTCAAAGTCATATTTTCGCAAAACACTATAATTACACATTTACCGGCACATGGATGTACAAAAGCGTAACCAACTGTTTAGTATTGTACTAGGTATCATCATCATCATCGGCCTGGCATATTGGCTGTACCAATCTATCGTAGGCCCTTACCAAGAAGTTATTGAACGCGAACAAATGACAGAGCGTGTTCGCCACCAAATGAGTAATGTTCGTGAAGCACTCATCCAGTACGAACGTACTAACGATGAGTTCCCGCCAACAGAAGGAGGGCTCGACTCATTAGTGACATTTCTTAAAACGGATTCGGCAATGATTGCTAATGGCGATTCTCTGTTTAAGCCTTTACTACCCAACGTTTCATATAACCCCGATTCCCTTATTTATTCTCCGCGTCCACCGCATCCTAAGTTTGAATATACTCTGAACGACACGCTTCGTCCTCAGATTTACTTATTGAAAGATCCGGCAACTGACGACCAAATTGGGTCCCTTGAAAAAACTACCAGACTTAATTCCGGTAACTGGGAATAACTTTGCATGAAGGATCAATATCCTAGTCTAGGGCTCTGTTTTTTTGGCAAACGGTTATACTATGCCGTTAACGACCCTGCCAAACCACAAAAACTTGCCCACATAGGATCTTATGATTTTAATATTGATGTAACCGAGACGCTGCTCGGTAATACCGAGCAGCATTTTCGGGGCATTAAAGAAACCGTTACCCAACTCAAAGAAGAATACGATATACAGCGCCTTCGTGTTCTATCTTTTCCCACCCAAGAATGCTGGACCGCTGTCCCCAAAATTGTTTATGACAATTCCGACGAGCGTGAAAAGCATATCAGTATTCTGATGAGCGGTGTTGAACGCAAAAAAATTCACCCCACTTGGTATAACCTCAGCAACCAAGACTATAAATTTTTGCTCCTGCGTAACAGCGATTCGATGCATTTAATGCAGGAACTTGCCTCAGACACTTCTACTACCGACCTTATTAGTAACTTTGAAATAGGAAGTCGCTGGGTGCAACATGCCAATCCCGGTGGTTCCTTTATGACTATCTGCTGCTTTAATAACTGCATCTCTATCTCTTCATTTATTTTAGGAAAACTTCGGGGCGCAACCTTCATTCCTTATGACAATATCCAAGATTTGCCTTACCTGTGGCTGCAGCGCACCAAAGCATTAAACTGGATGAAAGGGTTACATGAAGAGATTTATGTCTACGGCTCTAAAGCTTACCGCACCATTGAAATACTAAAACCATTTTGGGATGAGGCCGGCACGGTTACTAAAATGGATACACTCGAAAAAATGCAAATTGATGCGGATGAAGAAACCTATGGCTTTAACCTTGAAAACGCTTTCCCTGCGATAATGCTAGCTCTAGACTGCAACTAACAAAGGATCTAGGGGGATCCATTAAGTCCCACAACATTATTTTTGTTACCTTAGGGCTAAAATGATTTTGCACAATCAAAGTACAACTACATGCGTATTATTACCGGCCTGCTGAAAGGCAGACAGATAAATATTCCAAAAACCTTAAATGTCCGCCCTACTTCTGCCCGAACCAAAGAGGGCTTATTTTCTATATTGGAAGCTCGAAAATATATTCGTGGAGCACATGTGCTTGACCTTTTTGCCGGCTCCGGGAATCTCGGTATTGAAGCAATATCTCGGGGTGCCGAAAAAGTATTATTTGTAGACAATGACCGCCGTAATACCCAACACATCGAAAAAATAAGTGAAGAGTTCGGTATTTCAGACCAAATTCGTACGGCCAGCACTCCTGTTGAACGATTTCTGGAAGGCATGCCACTGCCCTATGATATCATATTTTCTGATCCTCCATACGATTTCCCCCTCATGCACGAGATGGTTAATACAATAACTACTGATGGCTGGTTGGCCGAAAACGGATGGCTCATCCTGGAACATGACAAGCGTCATAATTTTACCGATCACCCCCATTGTGCCTATTACAAGGAATACGGTCGTACACATGTAAGTATCTTTCTGGCTGAAGAAGGAATAGAATTTTAACAAATCTACTATTATGGAAACGTTGGCTCTATATCCCGGTTCTTTTGACCCCATCACCTACGGGCACCTTGACATCTTAGAACGTGCCACCGACCTTTTTGATGAAGTAATTATCACCGTAGCTGTAAATAAACAGAAAGAAACGGTGTTTTCCGGGGATGAAAGAGAAGCACTTATCAAAACATGCCTGGCCGATAAGGAGTGGGCAAAAAGGGTTGAGATCCAACAATTTACCGGTCTGCTCGTTGATTTTGCCAAAGAAAAAGATGCCCAAACTTTAGTACGTGGTGTTCGGCAGGTTTCTGATTTTGAATATGAGTTCCGGATGGCATTAACCAACCGACGATTGGCCCCTGATGTAGATACCGTTTTTCTAATGCCCAATGAACAACTCACCTTCATTTCCGCTTCATTGGTTAAAGAAATTGGCTATTGGGGAGGCGACCTATCCTCTTTTGTGCCCGACCACGTAGCGGAAGCACTGCACGAAAAATTCAAGGATCAGAAACAGTAGTTTTAGACCCGCCGATCAGATAAATCATTTACGCTCGGCCTCACAAATAAGAAACTGCTATTATTAGACATTAAAACGCCCGACAGGGCTATTAATTCCCGCCGGGCGCTACCCGTAAAGCTTGCATAAATCCATTAGTTATTTTCAACACTAAGCGGACCACCGCCCCCGCTCGGATCGCAGTCGGTGCACGTAACCCTTACGCTACTGCTGCCATTTCGCTGGGACCCGTCACTGACATCAACGCGAATATCCAGTGTGTAGCCGTCAAAATCATACATTTGAGTAGAATAGGAGTCTGTATAGCTGACCGGCCCATCCCACTGGTTGTTCGTATCATCCGAGCGGTAGTACCACTCGTAGGAGTAGTTGCCGTCTCCGTCGGACACGGAGGCTGACCAGGTGCCCTGCTGGCCTTTCGACAGCGAGCTAGGGCCACTAATTGTAACCTCAAGTGGAGGAGGACCATATAAATTTTGAATGCCATCTATATCATCTTGAGAAAGGTAACGATGAGAACCATCATAGTAAGCATACATTAATGAGCCTTGAACCTGCGAATGGCCTAAACCCAATGAATGACCTAATTCATGAGCTGCTACAGTTGTTAAATCCATTGGTTGACTGGAGCTTGATCTCTCTGAAAGCGTCCATGTTTCAGCATCGTCGAAATGGGAATCACCGGCATAAGTACCATTCGGGGGTGGATAAAAAGCATGAGCTAATACGCCCCCTCGACCGTCAAATGCAGAACCATCTCCATGACTTCCTGTTGCCCATTTAATAATTATATCAACTTGAGAAGCGGAACTAACCTCCCTAAATGTTAAACCAGATACCTCTTCCCATAAATCTGTGGCATCTGCAATTGCTTGTTGTTCTTGATTTCCTGAGATATCTCCCGTTCCATTTGAAAAATAATAAGTTAGATTTTTGTGGTTCCACTTCCTTCCCTCCGCTACATAATCAGCACCATCAGGCAAATCGTCATAACGAACGGAAGTTGAAGATTCGGTAGTTGTCTTTTCCGTTTCTTTATTACTGTTAAAATTTGGAATGTTTCCCGATTGAGTCGGAGAAAAACTATTTTGACCGCAAGAGAAAGAAAAAACAGCTGCTAAAAATACTATACTTACCTTCTTGATATATTTCATAACCTCATCTTTTATTTATTTTTAAATTAAATCGATGAGATAGCCTTTCGTTATTCGTAATACTTAGGTGGTATATCCCTATCTAAGGGACCAAATGGAGCTTCTACTATCCCAAGTGAAACTACTCTACTTTACTGAATAACATGGATTACACTAATGATTACTTTTTTTTGCAAACATTTAATAGGTTAAAACGGATTTTCAACTTAATTAGATTGAAGAGAGGTAGAATAATGGCACTTTCTAAAATTCATATACTCATTGTTGCTTTCGCGATCCTATTAGCCGGTAGTTGCAATACCACTGACAAGGGAAAATCTTCGAATGCCGTTGAAACTGGTACCTACGCACTTCAGGCGCAACGTACTACAATCAACGAAAATGTCGTTTCGGCTGGCAGGATGGGCGGAGGGTATTTTGCAGAGCAGTTCGAATTTTTAAAAAACGATGGTCTACAAATTGAAATAAAATCCGATATCGTAAATGAAAATGGTCAGGCAGAAGCAACATATCAGATACAAAATTCCCACCTTTCAGTAACCATTGAAGAGTCAACCACATCTATATATAAGACCGGCGATAAAATCACTTTTACCAGCTTCAATTTTGTCGATGAATCTTTCTCCGAAACCTTTCAAATAATTGGCAAATCCTACACTTTTGAAGGTCCTGGATTACTGTTGGAACAACAATATCCCGACCAGCAAGACTTAGATGATGATGGCAACACTTCTGAAATGACGACACTAACCAAATACTATAGTCGGCTAGTTCGCTACGATGACGGCGGTAAATAAAACCTTTTTAATCTTTACTGAAGACCTCTGGTAACTTGTTCATCAAGTTCCCGACATTTCAGAATGTAGCAAAAACTTCCAAAATAGATCATCTTAGCCACTGGAGTACAAACTAATAATAATATCGATCATGGTAGACCACCGGCAGGTGTTCTACCTCGGCACCTATATAGGCGTCTACAGCTACCAGTTTGAGGAGTAAAAGACAATACAATCCCGCAAGATTTTTAGAAACCTTGCGGGGTTTTTAGTTTGTAGAGCGATTTGGCTAATCTCTCTACAAAATCTTGTGACGCTTATTACTTTTGTCCACTTTTTTCTATTTTCAGTTCTGCCATAATTCTACCCGTCAACGAAGAATAGAATAATGATCTCAAAGCGTGCGCAATCGGTTTCTCCCTCAGAAACACTGAAAATTTCAGCCAAAGCAAAAGAGCTCAAGCGAGAAGGAAAATCTATTATCTCGCTTAGTGCCGGTGAACCCGACTTTAATACTCCAGAACATATTTGTGACAATGCCATCAACGCAATAAAGGATGGTTTCCACGGATATACCATGAATACCGGAACTCCGGAACTCCGCGAGAGTATTAGCAATAAATTAAAACGCGATAACAATTTAGATTATGCTCCTTCTCAAATTGTCTGTACCAACGGCGCAAAACAGGCCTTAGGCTTTAGCATACTTGCCATGGTTGATGAAGGGGATGAAGTGATTATTCCTGCCCCATATTGGGTCTCCTACCCCCAAATGGTGAAAGTGGCCGGAGCAACACCGGTAACGGTACGCACCTCCTTTGAAAATAACTTCCGCATAACCGCAGAGCAACTGGAAGAGACTATTACAGAAGATACGAAAGCTTTTATGCTCTGCTCACCCTCGAACCCCACCGGCACATGCTATTCTAAGCAAGAGCTTAAAGCAATAGCAGATGTATTAGCTGACCACCCAGAAATAAATATTATTTCTGATGAGATCTATGAATATATCGTCTTTGAGGGAGAACATGTAGGCATTTTGAATGCTGCTCCGGAATTAAAGGATCGCACTGTAGTAATTAACGGTTTTTCAAAAGGATTTGCGATGACAGGCTGGCGTCTTGGATATCTTGCAGCCCCCCAACAGTTTGCAGATGCTGTTGCGAAAATCCAAAGCCAAGAAACATCTGCTCCTTCCAGCATCTCACAAAAGGCAGGCGAAGCTGCCTATACCGGCAGCCTTGACCCTGTCAGAGATATGCGAGATTCATTCCGAGAACGGCGTAATTTTATTACAGAACAACTCTCTTCTATGGACGGGGTTAAATGCTTTAAACCGTCAGGGGCCTTTTATGTGTTCCCCGACATTTCATACTACCTGGGCACAACGGCTACTAATGGTGATACCATTGATAGCAGCACAGCACTCTGCATGTATCTTATTGAGGAGCATGGATTAGCAGCTGTTCCCGGTGATGCTTTCGGAGAGCCCAATGGCGTACGTTTGAGCTACGCTTCCTCGATGGATGATCTTAAAGAAGCCATGCATCGCCTGCAAAAAGGGTTATCAGAGCTATCATAATACTGAAATTTTGTACAAACACACCAGTTTGGCACATTTTATGCTTGTATCAGGTGCTAAACAATGAAAGAAATATCTTTTTACCCTTATGCCTACATATAAATATAAACGAGAAGACGGAACAACTTTTGAAATACGACAAAGTATTAACGACAATGCACTGGAGGAGTGTCCCGACACCGGTCAAAAAGTAAAACGTGTTATTAGTGGCGGTGGCGGTGTAGTCTATAAAGGAGACGGTTGGTACGTCACAGATTATAAAGATAGCGACCGCAAAGAAAAACGTGCTAAGGAAGCGGATCAAAAAAATGGCCAAAGCAGTGCTTCAAATAATGGAACTGCAAACAACACTGCAGACACCTCTTCATCAACAACAGCCAAAAGCACATCCAGCTAAATGGCAAATTCCACTCGCTCCCAAACCCATGAAGAAGCATTAGAGCAATTCGTATTGCTATGGGGCGAGATGGCATCAGCCTGGGGTATCAATAAAACGATGGCCCAAATTCATGCCCTGCTGTATGCCGAAGCAGAACCATTGGATACCGATACAATTATGGAGCAGCTGGATATCAGCAGAGGGAATGCAAATATGAACTTGCGTAATCTTTTGCAGTGGCAGCTTATTCACAAAGTACATTTTAAAGGAAAACGAAAAGACTTCTTCACGGCCGAAAAAGACGTTTGGACCATCGTTTCCACGATCATTCGAGAACGGCAACAGCGTGAAGTGGCACCTATCCGGGAAAACCTCAATGGCACCCTCGACCTGTTGGATGAAAAAGCGGACCTGACCGATGAGGAACAAGCGTTTCAAGAACGCATTGAAAACTTCACTCAGTTCCTGGAAATGTTTGAACGTTTTACTGAGGCCCTGTTACCTTATATAAACAAGAAAAACCTCAAGTTTTTAAAACACTTGGTTAAACTGGCCGAAATGAAACATACCATCACTGGCAAAAAACCCGGCACAAACGTATCTCCAGATAATGATGAGTAAGAAAACAACACGAGAAATTGGTGATGAAGGCGAAGAGCTGGCCACCGCATACCTGGAATCAAAAGGATATACCATCCTTGAACGCAACTATCACTTTGAACATGCCGAAGTGGATATTGTTGCCTATAACAATGCCTCACACATCGTTTTTGTAGAAGTAAAAAAACGCTCTACAAACCGCTACGGAGCACCGGAAGAGTATGTGAATGAAGAGAAAATTCAGAACGTTTACAAAGCTGCCGAGGCCTGGCTCTATGAACGAAAAATGGATGGCTCACCTGTGCGGTTTGATGTTATTGCCATACTCCAAAAAGGCAATGAAGCACCGGATATTAAGCACTATGAAAATGCATTTAGGCCGGGCCGATCATAGCACCTAATCCAGATCAATATAGTCAGCTTTTTAGCTTCCAAGTTGCGCATTACGAAATACACGCTCTATAGTAGACTTTCCGGTTGACCAGTACCAGCTTAAGCCCAGGCCGGTTACTACATGCCATAGGCCCCACCACGCTGCTACCAGTGCCATACCACCAAGTCCATCAAAAAAATTAAAAATAAGCAGTAGTCCTAATCCTGAATTTTGGATGCCAGTTTCAATAGCAATAGAACGTCGATCTTTTTCAGGAAGAGCAAATATTGAGGCCAACCCATAACCGCCTGTCAGAGCAAAGGCATTATGGAAAAACACTAATAAAATCACCAAATGCACATAGCTCAGGAAATTTTCAAAGTTCATCGCAAAAGCTACGAGTACAAATCCGGCAAAAAATAGTATCCCAAAATTCTTAATCCATTTTGCTATTCGCCGAGCCAAATTCTCTTTAAAATGGCGCACCGTCATGCCCAATATTAACGGGGCGCCCAGTATTAAACCTATTATTTTAAAGACCTCCCAAAGGTTGATATGAATATCTCTCATAATCATTTGCGTTGGCTCATATAAACTAGCCCATATAGTAAAGTTTAAAGGGGTAGTTACGATAGCTAGTGAAGTAACTACTGCTGTCATACTCACCGAAAGAGCTGCATTTCCTTTGCCTAACAGAGAGAAAAAGTTTGAGATATTTCCACCGGGACATGCTGCAACCATAAACATTCCAAGGGCCAAGCTTGGATGAGGCTCAAATAAAAGAACCAATAAAAACGTCACAGCCGGTAATAATACAAGTTGAGAAAAAAGTCCAACTAATGTTGGCTTTGGATTTGTCAATAGGCGCCGAAAATTCTTTACAGATAGTTCAAGAGCTACACCAAACATGATAATCGCCAGTGATATATTCATCACCAGCAATCCCTCATCCCCTAAGTTCAATTGTATGGCATCAATAGATTCACCCATAAAACAGCAATTCAATAAAATCTTCTAATTGTATGGTGCATGAATAAACAAACTTTTTCTAATAAAACCATTTTACTCTATTACCACATTCGGACGAAGCTTCTGTAATGTTTTTGGCCCAATACCCCTAATATTCTGTAACTGATCGATATCAATAAATTGTCCGTGCTTTTTTCTATATGTAACTATTCTCTTGGCATAGGCCGGTCCAACACCCGGCAATAGATCTAATAAGGCCTCGTCAGCTGTATTAATATTTATTGGAAAGGCATCAGATGGCTTTGCTTGTAGGCCCACTATCTTTGCACGCAAATATCTTTTACCGACCTTTTCCGATTGCTTCCAGATCCCCTTTTTCTTCTTCTTTGCCTCTTTCACATACTTTTTAAAGGCATTAACAGAATCAGGATGTTGAACCAAAAAGTTTGAAAAATCACCCAAGCCTCGCCGTAACATTCTTTTATTTAGGGATATCGTTTTATCATGGTTTTTAAGCGTTATATAAGCATAAAATGCGCCATAACGTGTATTGGGGACCTCTCTGGTTGGTCCCTGTAACCTCACTTTTTTTCCTGATATCAAATTGCGCATATATTCTGCAGCTTCAGCTGAATAATACTCTGAGGAGTCACGGCCTGCATATAGGCGTGGCACATCAACCCCTAATAATCGGACGTTATATTGAAAGCCGGGAGCTATTTCTACTGCGAATTGGCTACCGTCACTCACCTCCTTAACAGTATACCATTTCTCACTATCAAGAGGGGGAGAAGGAATGGGCGCTTTGCCCTGCGCTCTTCTTATTACCCCACAAAAGTCTTGATAATACTGATTGGTAATATAATCCGAATGGATAATCAACAGATTCTCATCATTATTAACTTCTGCATTTTTTGAGAAGTTATAAGAACCAGCAATCGTTATTCCTTGGTCTGTAGAATCAGGATGATTAGCATCCACTAGCATCACTTTATGATGCAACTTTCTCATCTCATTTGCAGGTAAAATTAATCGATTAGAAAGCTTAGCCTCTCGTGAAGCCCAAATATCCCCTTTACTTTTATAACGATAATAAAACATAGGATCTATAGCTCCATTGAGCGATATTTCACCAGTTGCAGACCTCTTCCAAATTGTTCTGCTTAATGGTATAAAGGGAGTGATGGCAAAAGCTTGGAATACAACATCATGTTGTGACTCTTCTCGGATAACTTCTACCAAGCGTTTCATTATACTGGGCTTTGTACCATCGCGATTTATCGGAGAAAAGAAAACCTCAACCTTTGTACCACCTACATAGTAGTAATGATTGCTAACCTCTTTTTTATCTTTATGGAACAGTGCCCGATCAGGGTTAGGTAAATTATCGTCTCCGCCCCACATCTGTTCAAACTCTTGAAGATACGCTTCCGCAATACCACTATCCTTGATAATGATTGTATTATTGGTATTGTATACACCTGTGTATGTCATATTAGTAGATCCTGTCCAAACGACATCATCTTGTTTTGAACTACTTTTAGCATCTATTACAGCAAATTTATGATGCATATCAGCTCCGGAATTGGTAAGTGAGTAATCGGCAATTCCCCCATCAGCGTTATATACATCACCATCATCATCTATTGAACTGATATCCGCTTCTCTCAAAACAGCCCACATCGTTGAATCAATTTCTTTTGCATCGGTTCGGTTGTAGTTATCGGTGACAACCCTGACTCGCACACCTCGTTGTTTTGCTTCCGCCAACGCCTCTCCAATACGGATATGCTCCAGATCGTAAATAGCAAGATCGACACTATGTTTAGCAGAACCTATAAGTGACTCTAATGTACCCACTAAGTCAACATTACTGTTACTCATATTAGCCGGTTGTGCCACTGAGTAATCAGCAGGCATATTAAAATACACCTTTATCCATTCTACATTGCTGGTATCGGAGTGCACTGTTTGAGTATGCCCACATAAAGAAACTACCAGAAATAGAAGTAGCAATGATAATTGCCTAAAAATCATTGAAATTGTTTTTCATCTATAAATTGTAGTATTTTTGCAGCGTAAATGTACGATAATAACAGGCCATTTAGCAATTACATCAATGAACCTTCAGCTATTAAATCCATTACGCTGGCGCAAGTCGTTTCTCGCTCTCATTTTGGGAGGTTTTTTGCTTATCTGGTTTACATTTATCGATACCTATAGTATATGGACTCGAGTCGAGCTAAATCAACGAAAAAGCGAGCTTCAAGAAAAAAAACAAGAACTTAGAAAGGAAACAGCTATCCTAAAGAAAAAAATAGAAAAGCTGAAAACAGACCCTTTTCTACTTGAACGTATTGCTCGTGAAGAATATGGTATGAAAAGAGAAGGAGAGTACATTTATAAAATCAAAGAAGTTGATTAGTTATTACTGTTACATCTTCTTTCCCCTTCACTTCTTAATTGTTCTACCTTATACTATAGCCATCTTATTCGTGTTAATAATACTCCACATTTTTTAAAACCCTTTTTAGCAACAGTATCTACATGAATAGAACTGCTACATACAGTGCTTTTTATTCGGCTTTGTTGCTGTTGCTACTATTAGGATTCTCCTCTTCATTGATAGCCCAGGTTAACCGCCCCCCTATACAAGAAAGACAAACGACTCAACCAGATACAACGAAGCAATCAGCACGTACGGGTAGTTCACAAGCTCAACAACAAGAGGGCCAAATTAACTTTGAAGCTAGCGACTCACTGGTTTTTAAAAATAAAAAAAACCGCATAGCCACACTCTATGGATCCTCATCGGTGGTGCACAATTCAGGTGAACTGCAGTCCGGCAAAATATCAATGAATCTAGACAGCTCTCTTGTAAGTGCTAATACGCAAACACCACAAGACACCCTTTCTCAGCCGGTATTAATTCGCGAAAATGATCGAGTACGGAGCAATAAAATAGATTTCAACTATAAAACTGAGAAAGGACGATTTGAAGTTGCTCGTGTTGAAGTGCAAGATGGTAACTTAATAGGTACAAAAGTTAAAAATACTGGCCGTCATGTGGTCTTCCTTGAAGATGCAATTTATTCCACATGCCAATTAGATCATCCCCACTATTACATCCAGGCAAAACGAATGAAAGTGGTAGATCGAGAAAAGATATTTTTTGAGCAAGCTCGTCTCTTTATTCTCGATATACCATACCCATTGGTATTTCCCTTTGGCTATCTGCCCGGAAAATTCGACAAAAAACAATCGGGCATTCTTGAACCCACGTATGCCTACCAAAACAGACAAAATCGGGGTATTGGGCTACAAAACCTAGGCTGGTTTCAATACTTTAATGATTACCTAACAGGACAAGCCTCCTTTGATATCTTTACTTCTGGTGATTTCTTTGTTGATAGCCGAGTACGGTACCGCATTCGAAATAAATTAAGTGGCAATGCCCAGATTGGATATTCACGAAATAACAGCGGCCTTGAGCCATCTGACCCAGACTTTAGTTCCAGAGTTGCTAAAGAAATTCAGATTAGTCATAACCAAGATTTTTCGCCCTATGCCAGCTTTAACTCCAGTATTCATCTGCGCACGGAAAACTTTAATAAAATAAATGCTAATGATCCTACTGCAATAGCAGAAACTGATGCCAGCTCTAGTATCAACTATAAATATAGACATCCCGAAAGTCTTTATTCACTAAATGCTTCTATTCGACAGAATCAAAACTTTGCTACTAATACGACAAACATTACCGGACCGGAGTTAAACTTCAGCTTAAAGCGACTTTCACCTTTTAAAAATGAAGAAACAACGGGAGATGAGGATAAATGGTATGAATCTATCTCCGTTAATTACAGCAATTCTTTTAATTCCAAATTCCGATACAACCCTATAGATGCCGATTCAGCCCGTTATAATTGGTTCGATGCCCTAAAAGCTCCTTCAATATATCGTGAAGCCACAGGGAAGTCTGATCACTACCGTTTTGGATTCAAACAAAATGCCGGTATAAGCATGAACCAGCTGTTGCCCAGTCGTTTTTTGAATACGAGCTTAAACTTTCGTTATAACGACTATTGGTATCCTACAACTACACGAAAAACCTTCAACAGTGATTCGGCTGAAGTGGTAGAACAACAAGTTCGAGGGCTTACATCAGCGCATGAATTCAATATGAGTCTCAATTTCTCGACACGAATTTATGGGTTAATGAATCTCAGATTGGGAAACCTCACAAGCTTCAGACATACCCTGAAACCTTCTATTGGGTTTAGCTACCAACCGGATTTTAGTAAAGATCTTTGGGGCTATTATAGAACAGTACAAACAGATACTGTAAGCCAACCCGGCCAACCCGTACCCACCCAACGGTATTCAATATTTGAAAATGAAATATTCGGAGGGCCCGGAAGAGGCGAACAACAACAGTTAAATTTCAGACTCGGAAATGTATTTGAAGCTAAATCTGTGAAGCGTGACTCTACCGGAGAAAAAAAGGAAAATGTAATTAGTCTTATAGACCAACTAGACTTTAGATCAAGCTATAATTTTGCAGCTGACAGCCTAAAACTATCGGATTTAAACTCTAGCCTCAGAGCAAAAATATTACCTGGCATGAATATTAATGCCAGTGCTAACTTTAATTTTTATAAACGCAATTCTGAAGGCCGTAAGATTGATAAGTTTCTTATCACCAACTCAAAAAAAATGCTTGAACTCACTCGATTTCAAGTTAGCACCAGTTATTCAGTGCAGCTCGGTGAGAAAGGGTTTCAGCCTAATAACAAACCGCATTATCCGGCTAACTACGACCCACTAAACCAAAGTATCTTCCGGCCTGTAGATCCCCATTTTAATACACAACCCATTCAGGATTTTAAGTCACCTTTTTCATTTTCAATTAACTTCAGTTATAACTGGCGTTTAAACCCTACGGGCAAAAACAATAAAAGCGCGACGATAAATGCCAGGAATATAAACTTAAAACTTACTCCCAAATGGGACTTTCGTACCCAAATAGGATATGACTTCGTTCGTAAGGAACTCACTCCTTCCCAATTTTCGTTAAACAGAAAGCTACATTGCTGGGACCTCTCTTTTACCATGAACCCTTTTGGAGAAAGAAAGTACTATTTCTTTTCCTTGCGAATTAATGCCAGTCGCCTGCAGGGCATCATCCAAAAGCTCCCGGGACTCAATAACCTTGAGAGGGGATCTCGTGGTACCGGTAGGTCACCACGCGGCTTTGGTGGTGGAAATTTTTAAGATTCGCGATTTTCGAGATACTTTAACACATATTTGCCAAGAATATCGAACTCCAGGTTTACCGTATCACCCACTTTTTTTGTGCACAGATTGGTATGTTCATAGGTGTAAGGAATTATCGCAACACGGAAACTATTTTCCTGCTCATTAGCGACTGTCAAGCTAATACCATCTATGGAAATACTTCCTCGTCCTACAATTAACCCCGAATGCTCTTGGGGATATTCAATAGTAAAAAGCCAATCGGTACCTTCTTTCTTAATATCTGTTACTGTACCCGTTGCATCTACATGCCCCTGTACTATATGACCATCCAATAATTGGTCGAGACGCAAGGATCGCTCCAGGTTAACCAATGACTCCTTTTCCAAGTCCCCAATATTAGTTTTTCGAAGCGTCTCTTCTACACTTTGCACTGTAAAAGATACGTTGTCACAGCCTGTTACCGTATGACAAACACCATTAATACAGATACTTTGATCAATATCCAGCTTATCCGCGAAATCAGCTACAATAGTGATCTCTTTGCCGCCATCCAGGTTCGTTACCTGTTTTACATTACCAACTGATTTTATTATTCCTGTAAACATATTGCTATCTGAAAATTAAAAATAACCGCTAAATAAGATATCATCACCGACCTGTTTCCACTCCACTTCCCGAAACTCCATTATCTCCGACATATGATTTATCCCCACGCCCAAAACTGATCTTGTGCCTCCCCCCAGCATTTTGGGAGCAATAAAACATTCAACTTTATCAACCAAGTTTTCACGAAGTAAAGCCGAAGCCAAACTCTGCCCTGCTTCTACTAAAATTGAGGTAATCGGTTGTTTCCCCAGTTCTTTTAAAGCATCAGCCAAATTGGTATGCCCATTTTTTTCATCTACCAGCAAAGTAGATCCACGAAAGTAGTCTGACTTTAACATATTAAGCATAGGATCAGCTTCTTCTCGGTACTTTTGCTCATTATGTGTAATTACAATTGTTTTTTCTTCATACTGATCGGTAAATAAATTTAGATCATCAGGCAATTCCAATGGTCCGTCAATCACTACTCGCTTAGGTTGCCGCCCTTCTACATGCCGAACCGTAAGCCGGGGGTTATCCAACAAGGCGGTATTTCTGCCAACCATTACGGCATCATACTTACTCCGCCATTTATGTACCAGAGCCCTTGAGTGCTGGCCGCTAATCCACTCAGAATCCCCATCCGGGGCGGCAATATACCCATCTAATGTTTGTGCAATCTTTAGCGCAACAAACGGTCGCCCCCATTTTTGGTGATGCAGAAAAAACTCATTCAACCTTTCTGCCTGCTCTTCCAATATACCAACCTTAACATCAATATCATGATCCCGGAGATATTCAATGCCTTTTCCTGCAACCTTGGGGGTGGGATCTTCCATAGCCACCACAACCCGACCTATCGGTAGCTCTGCTAATAACTCACAGCAGGGAGGAGTATTCCCATGATGGGCACAGGGCTCTAACGTTACATAAACAGTAGCTCCATCTAACAACTCTTTATTTGAAACTGAATTTACCGCATTTCTCTCGGCATGAGCCTGTCCATATTGCTCGTGGATACCCTGTGCTATTTTCTCCCCCTCTGCCGATACAATCACGCAACCGACCATGGGGTTGGGTGAGACGTAGCCCGCCCCCCTATCGGCAATTTCGAGGGCCAGACTCATCCATTTCTTATCTTCTTCGTTCATAATTTCATGAAAAATATAAATAAGGATTTAAACTATAACCATTACAAGGCCCTTAACTTAACAATCAAAAAAAGCTGTGAGGGAAACACTTAAAATACAAAAGGGCAAGAAGAATTCCTTCTTGCCCTCAAGATTAAAAACCGAATAGGATTTATCCTCGTAAAACCTGAGCCCTGTTATCTTCGATATCAGCTTCTTCTTTTAATTGCTCAATCCAGGTGCTCATAAATGCCGAACTCTTTTCACGCTGAAGTTGACGGCGGATCTGCTGGCGAGCAGAAGATGTCAAATTTGAAACATCAGCTTCACGAAGCTTATCAATCTTGACGATAAAAGCCGCACTTTTCCCTTCGATAGCAGAAGAACGCTCACCTTCCTCAAGACCAAAAACCATACCAATTACTCTTGGTTCTCGCCCTGCTCCGGGAATAGTACTAGCATCTTGTGTAAGAGACTGTGCCGTAGCAAGTTCTTTACCTGCCGCTTCTGCCAAGGCGCTCATACTTTCATTTTCTGATGCCAGCTTATCGGCCCGGTCCAACATAACTTGCTTACGCTTGTTATTTTCAACAAGGGTCTGAATCTGATTTTTCACCTCTTCAAAAGGTCGCGTACCGGGAGGGGTAATTTCAGATACTTTCAGAACCACAAACTGCCCTGCCAATTCGATTGTATTAGAAATATCTCCTTCCTCCGCATTTTCCAGGAAATTCATAATTTGGCGACTTTGGCCAATACCGGAAATAAAGTTATTTCCTTTTGTAGCAAAAGCCTCCTTAACGTTCAGAGAACGACGTTCAACCTCTGTCTCAAACCCTTCCTGTTCTGCGAAAAAACTGAAGTCATCTGCTTTTTCTGCTCGTTTATCAATAGTAGCAATAGGATCTGCAGTAATATCCTGGCTAAAAACAACAAAGCGAACTTCATCTGATGTTTCTTCCAGCTTTTTCAACAAATACAAGCGACCACCATCTTTAATAAGATCAGTCACTCCCCCCTCATCAACCTGAATAACGGGCCGAAAGAGTTCTCGAACATCTTCCTTAGGAACAAGTTCTGCACTGTATTCCGTGGTCGATTGATATCGGTTTAAGAATAAAGAGTCATTCTCTGCTTTAGCAAAATCTGACTTTAGTTGCTTCATATCCCTAATTGTACGGGCTGTATCCTGTGCCGTAGGTTTTTTGTCAAAAGAAATATATTTAAAACGATAAGACTCTTTACGTTTATATTTATCAGAATTCGAATTATAATATTCCCGCATTTCGTCTTCAGTAACCGCAACTTCGCTCTCTGTGGCCTCTGCATAGGGGAACCGAACAAAAGAAATATCTGTCGAGGTATTACGTCGAATATATTCTTGCTCAACTTCGTAATCACTTACTTCCATTGAGGACTGCAGGTAGTTTGTCATCTTCTGCTGACGACGTTTTTGGCGCATCTGCTGCTCAATTTGAATCCAAACCTGCTTATTCTCCGGAGATTCAATAGCATTTTGAAGGGCAACACGATCAATAGTACCATCTTCTCTAGCAAACTGTTTGCGAATAAAGGGATCAGGATTAGGTCCGGTAATCATATCAACGACCTCTTGGTCCGTAACTTTTATTCCCAAAGCATCCATCTTTTGCTGAATCAGCTTCCCTGTCACAAGTTCATTCCAAACCTGCTCCTGGTACTGAGCACGTACTTCCGGAGTCATGGAATTGCCACTTTGCTGGTTGTACTGCCGAGTATAATACTGCATTCGGTTATTATACTCCTCAAGTGAAATTGTTTCACCATTAACAGCGCCAAGCGATCGTGGACCACGCTGTAGCACGCTAAAAAAGTCGGTGTCCTGCAACATCCAAAGTATACCGAATGAGAAAATAAGCACCCATAGAATAACTCCGGTACCTTTCCTCATTTTTTCCATTACACCCATATATAAATCCTCTTATCTACGTCTTAATTGGTTCAAAAAAATATTGGCAGAATAAACCACCTATTTATAAGCTTCCAAATATACAAGAAGCCTTTGCTAAGAGCAATTTCACTGCTTCAGAAACTTACTGTTGATCAATCTTGCTCGAACTGTACGATTCTCTACGGTTAAAATACCTCAATAAGCCGCATATGCTTGAGATATTTTCTGGGATTTTCGTTGATATTTTTTATCAATAAATCCATCTCGCCCGACATCGACTCCAAGTTATTGTAGAGAGTAGAATCATTAACGAGCTTACCCAAACTGCCTTCCCCATTATTAATCTTGGTCAATATTTGATTAAGCTGGCTATTGGTCTTCTGGAGATCTGTACTCAAACGTTCCAGCTCTTCCAATGAATTCTCAAATCCGATCATTACCGAATCTACCCGAGACTTATTGCGCATACTTACCGTATCCACATTCGCCAAAAAGTTACTCGCATGCCCGATACTGGACTCCAAATCTTCTTTCTTACGCTCAAAAAGAGAAGCCATATCGTTCGTCGTACTGCGTAGATCTTCTATTACTTTGTCTACCTTGCCTTGATTTTCTTTGTCCACAATTTTGTTCAACTGTTCAAGTAACTCATTCAACTTTCCAAAGGACTCAGAAACATCTTCACTAAGTTGCTCACCTTCCTCTTTTAATGTTTCCATCATACCGGTATTATAAACGCCCTTCAGGGTATCTCCATACTTCAAGTTTTTTGGTGAATTTCCTCGCTCCACCACAATTGCTTTTTCATTAAGCAGACCGGAAGATTCCAGATGAGCTACTGAATTTTCAGGAATTCCTACATCCAGATCAAAACTCATTGTCACCTTTACGCTGTCATTATTCGCCAGCTGCAATTTTTTTACGGACCCTACTTTTACCCCATTGATATAGATATAATTACCGGGTGAAAGTCCATCCGTACGATCAAAATATGAGTGTACTACCTTAGACTGGCGAAGCAGGGGAAGGTCACTCATTATACGATAGCCGATAAAGCCAAAAACTATGGCAGCTAATATTGTTAGTGCTACTTTTAATTCATTACTTATTTTCAAAATATCTCCTGTTAATTTCTTATTTGATACTCACTGGCAGTTACAAAACTTATAACATCTTCGCTGTCACTGTTTCGTAATTCTTCAACAGTTCCATACCAGGCAAGACGTTGGTTTTCTAAAAATGCCACTTTTGTTGCAATTTTAAGAACGCTATGTATATCGTGTGTTACTACAATAGATGTAATATTTAAATTTTTTGACATAGAAATGATGAGCTGATTTATCTCCTCAGAAGTTTTAGGATCAAGACCTGAAGTAGGCTCATCATATATTAAAAAGTCGGGCTGTAAAATTGTAGCTCGTGCAAGAGCCACTCGGCGCCGCATCCCACCAGAAAGCTCAGCCGGCGATTTTTCACTAGTTCCCGCCAGATTTACCATTCCCAGGGCTTCCATCACTTTATCAGTTATTTCCTCTTCGTTAAGTTCGGTAAAATAACGAAGTGGGAAAGCGATATTTTCGAAGGTATTCAGGGAATCAAATAAGGCCGACCCCTGAAATAGCACCCCAAATCGCTGGCGCATCTTTCTCAACGCTATATATTCGAGATCAAACACATTTCTGCCATCAATAATAACTTCTCCAGAATCGGGGTACATAAGAGCATTTAAGTGCTTTACCAGCACCGACTTACCACACCCGGACCGCCCAATGATAGCAACCGTTTCTCCATCCTCTATAGAAAAAGAAACGTCTTTCCAGACGAGGTTTGAACCGAAACTTTTTGTGAGATTACGTATCTCTATCATTCTTCCTTACTAAAATTATAAAAATACCGCAGCCAATACGAAATCAGCTAATAGTACATATATACAGCTTAAAACTGTAGCTTGGGTTGTGCTGTTTCCTACACCTTCAGCTCCTCCGCTTGCATAGTATCCCTTGAAACAAGAGATAGAAGTTATAACATATCCAAAAACAAAGGCTTTGAGAAGACCAAAGGTAACATCCCAAGGATAAAACAGGGCACGCGCCCCCTCTACATACTCGGCAGGTGTAACTGCTCCTGACATGAAACCGGCTACTAACCCCCCTAAAATACCTGATATACTTGCAAAAATATATAACATAGGAAACATAATAAGTCCTGACAATACACGGGGTAGAACTAAAAAAGAGACCGAGTTAAACCCCATCGATTCAAGGGCATCTATCTGCTCGCTCACTCGCATAGTTCCCAGCTCGGTTGCAATACGGGCCCCCACTTTACCGGCCAGCACCAAACTGGTTATTACTGCTGCCAACTCAATAAGCAGTGATTCGGCAGTTATAGATCCAATAAACGATTTTGAGATAAATGCTGAATCCAGCTGGTATGCTGTTTGTATCGTCATCACTGCGCCGGTAAAAATACCCGTCAATAGTACAATTGGCACAGATTCGTAGCCTATTTTAAGTAGCTCGTGAACTAAGTTCTTTTTATATGTATTAAATTCATACAACGAGCGTAGCGACCGATATAACAGCAGACTGTATCTTCCTAGTTTTTCAAGTGCTTCCATAAATAACATTTTACTAAAATAACGCTTGGAAACTATTAAATTTCCACGTAGTTGTCATTTCGTGCGCTTTATTTTTTCAACTATATTACATCCATCTTAAATTCCGGCGATTACAAACTCTATGCAAGGATTTTACAACAATATTATTGATAATATTATAGCCCGAAGAATCGCTATAGCCACAACCATCTTGGTTATTGTTTTTATCGTAGGCTCGCTCGGGTATCATTTTGTTGAAGGGATGGCCTTTTTTGATGGATTTTACATGACCTTTATCACTATTACCACCATCGGTTTCTCTGAAGTTACGCAGATGTCTTCAGCCGGCCGTATATTAACGATGGTTGTATTTGTAATGGGTATTGGTGTTATCTCATATATTGCATCACAAACTACACAGCTGATCTTTGAAAGCGAAATATTCAAAAAACGAGCTATGAAGAAACAACTCGAAAAAATGGAGCAACACTATATTGTCGCTGGATACGGGCGCATTGGTCACCGTATCGCTGAAGTTTTAAAAGAAGCAGACATCCCTATTGTTGTTATCGAAAACCGTGAAAGCAGTATTGAACGTATACAAGATGACCAACTGCTTTATGTTGAAGGAGATGCCCAAGATGAATCTGTCTTACGAGAAGCAGGTATTAACAGAGCCAAAGGACTAGTATGTGCACTCTCCCGTGATCAAGATAATGTTTTTGTTACCCTTATCGCCCGCGAGATCAATGACGATATCTTTATTCTCGTACGAACAAATGAACATCAAAACACAAAAAAAATCCTGCGAGCAGGAGCTAATAAAGTAATTTCGCCCTATGAAATCGGGGCCGACCGAATGGCAAATGTTATTCTTCGTCCTCATGTTGACCAATTTATGGATCGTCTTCGGAAAAATCCGGAGCAAGATCACATTTTTGATGAAGTTAAAATTTTTGACGGCTCTCCCCTCGCCGGTAAAACGCTGGCAGAAGCAGAAATTAGACAAAAATATTTTGTGGTAATTATTGCAATTATCCCAGAGGGTAAAGATAACATCCATTTTAACCCCGGAAGTAACGACAAAATTAATATTGGAGACTCGCTGATTGTACTCGGTGATATTGATCGCATTAAACACCTCCGTGAACAAGGATGTAAAGATTTTCGCACGCTCGAAGAACGTGTATCCAAGCACGACTTTATGAAACATATTAACCCACATCAAAGTAATACCCAATCTGCATGATACGATATTTAACAGCCGGTGAATCACACGGGCCACAATTAACTGGCATTTCAGAAGGCGTTCCGGCAGGGCTCCCTATAACAGAAGACGAAATAGCATTACACCTTGCCCGTCGCCAAAAAGGTTACGGACGCGGCGGCCGTATGGCGTTCGAAAAAGATCGGGCTACCTTTCTCTCCGGCGTTCGTTTTGGAAAAACCACCGGGGCCCCTATTGCAATGAGCATCCCTAATCGGGCCCATGAAAAAGATGATTCAAACTGGCCCAAAGTACTTAACAAAGAAGGCGACGGCAGTGATGTAGAAGCCATTACCGTACCGCGTCCCGGACACGCCGACCTTACGGGAGTGCAGAAGTACCGGTATGATGATATTCGACCCGCTATTGAGCGCTCCAGTGCTCGCGAAACTGCTATGCGAGTAGCGTGTTGCTCTATTGCTCGCCAATTCCTCAAGCATTTTGGAATCGAAATAGGCGGACATGTAACAAGGATCGGAAGTGTAGGCTACGAAAATTCCTGGGAAGATGTTCGGAAACGGGTAGATCCCATGCTGGACGATGGAGCCGAAACGGTATTTGAAGAAGCCGACCAATCGCCTGTTCGTTGCCTGGATGAGGGGCTCACCCAGCAGATGCGCGATCTTATAATAAAACGTCGCAAAGAGGGAAGTTCACTGGGCGGCCACTGGGAAGTAATTGTTACCGGACTACCCGCAGGGCTTGGTAGCTTTGTACACTGGGACCGTAAGCTGGATGGAAAAATTGCACAAGCCATTATGGGTACCCAGGCAATGAAAGGAGTGGAGATTGGACAAGGCTTTGAATCGGGCCGTCGCCACGGGCAGGAGGTTCACGATGAAATTATCTATAAGGACGATGACTTTAAGCGCCGCACCAATCGCATGGGCGGTATTGAGGGAGGAATCTCCACGGGTATGCCCTTAATTGTGCGCGGTGTTATGAAACCGATACCCACCATGCTCACCCCCATTGATACGGTTGATTTCAAATCTAAGGAAAAGAAAGATACTCGTTATGAGCGATCAGACGTCTGTGCCCTGCCTCGTGCCATCGTTGTAGTCGAAAGTGTTATTGCTACAGTGTTGGCCAATGCGTTCCTGGAAAAGTTCGGCGGCGACTCGATCGAAGAAATTGAGGAGCGCTATAAAAAGTAATTTCTTTCCCCGGTGTTATTTGGATACCAGGAATATCGATTATTGGATTACTATGTGCCAAAAGACCAACGACTGCCCTAACCTCCCCTTGAGGGGAGTACCACAAAGCGGGAAGGGTGTCTAATTTCCTAATAAACAATTAGGGAATTTAAGTACAAAAAGACGAAAGAAAAAGGGCAAATAGACTACTTCATTTAATTTTTTAACAAAGAATTAACACTGTGCAATTATATTTGCTCAATCTAAACATCATAAAAAAATCGGGATGATTAATGCATTAATCACTTAATTAACTGCATTTTAAGTTCTTCAATGAACTGCTCCCCAGATTCCCCATTCAGGAATAAATAATGTAGCTTCCCCTCGGAATCTCTCCTCCGGGTCACAAGTTGTTGATGATATAAGGAACCCGGCGAAGTATTGCCATAGGTATTGGGCGGAGCAGTTCCCTCTCCCACAGAAGTCCTTGGTATTGCGATCTCTACTAACCGAGAATTTCGTTTAGAGCCCGGGCCTTTAAGCTCTGGCAGATCACGAATATATGCGAACTTTTTTCCAACAACAGGGTCACCATAGGCTGAACTCCAGCTCAATAACATCGAGGATTTCATGGCGTTTTTATTACCGTCATCAATAGGGGGCGTATTTCCGTCAGGTGTAGCAATATTAGCATGCCACTTTAACGGAGCCAGAAATTTTGAATAGCGGAATGGATCTATCCCATCCCCATGCGGGGGATCATTTAATAAATTATTAGCCCTGACAACATGCCAAAAAGGAATCACTCTCCGTAAAGCTATATCAAAATAGTACGATCCTTCGGCCCAAAAAGGCTTCCCGCCATCTGTTTGATACCACCAATAGTTATAACGTTTATCTCCACTATCGGTATAATGAAATGCCGTTGATTTCATAGCCCGATCGAAAATAGAATCAAGATCATGGAACTCCATATCATCGTCATCAATAATGGGCGTAAACGGACCATTAAAGCCCAGGGCAACATAGCCCGTGGCTACAAATGATATTAACGGCCAATTACCAGCCTGAATCTCATGCATCTGTACTCCCGCCGAATAGGGATCATCCCAAATTGTTGGCAAGTTACCATTAGAATCTTGCCACAGAATTTTCAGTTCACTGTATATATAGTCATTCCACCATTGCTTGTCTGACTGGTTTAATAACAACCCAAGATTTCCACCCAGATCTTCATAGGCATTTTCCAGGGCCAGATAAAGGTCCCAGGCCCGGGCCACTTTCATCAGTGAGTTAGAACGCTTAAAGGCATTGCCCTTCGAGACGTCACGGACGTAATTCCCACGATTGTGTAAGGCAGTGATGAAATCAATCAGGACTTCAGAATGCGAGGGCATGTTAACAAACAAATCCTTGAGAGAAGATGTGAATATGTTTGGTTCCCCATTATCTCCATCATTCTCTTCAATTATTAAAGTCATAAGAGCTACAAATGCCATTGACTCCAAAACAGCGCTATTATATTCTGCATTGGCTGTTGTAAATACTTTCAATCCATCATCATGTAACCCAATTATTTTCCTAAAGGGTTTTGTAACTGTTAAATCTCTTGCTTGTTCAATTCCATAAGCTTTTTCAAGTACCTGTTTAACTCCAAATGTAGTAGAACTATAGTGATGCTGATAGGAATCGTTCTTGGTATTATCAAAGCCCCGCATTGACAGGGCTGGTCGGGGGATATCAAATTGATCACTGGTAAACCGGGTATTCTTTCGGTTATCCGGCAAGTTCCATGTTTGCCCAAAGGCTAACTTAGCTCCCATTAAAGAATACAAGCATAGAAATAGTACCACCAATACATTGCGCCAACGTAGCATAATTGTTCCTCTCTTTTTGTTAATTTGTTATTTAATCAACTTGTTTAACAGGTATATCTATTAATTTTGTTACTGCAACAGAATCTTCTGAACCGTTATCTACTCGGACATCTCCCCCCACAATTGTTACCTCCCCTGCTTCCAAATATTCAAATCCACTTGCTTTCCATCTAATTTTCGGACCGGTGATAGTACCATTAATGGGTATTAATCGTTCTTCGTCTAAGCTCCAATAAAATTTAAACCGCTCATCCAAGCTGTCCTCTATTACACAATGAATCAACACCGTATCCCCCACGGCAGCGGTATCGGGCGTCAATCGTATCTCCAGGATTTCAGTCTGGGGAATGGGTTCCGGGTCCGGCCCGGTGCCACAATTGGCCACCAGAAATAATACTAACATGGCAAGAAGCAGATTGCTTAGGTCTCTTTTCATAGCTGTAAGTATTGATTGGTGATTAAGTACCAAGTAACAAAATTGCAATGTAACAAAGAAACAGAGACCACTGATGACCGACAACCGCCTCTTTGCCCTAAGGGAGTAGCCGGCACAACCTTTTACCATCGACCCTGTGATTGACTATTTAGGTGATTTTATCACAAAATATGCAATGCAATTAGTACCTTATTGGTAACCCTTGGCAGAGAACAAAAAACGAGCATCCAAACCCTCATTTCTTAATTTTAAATTTTTAATTCAACCACCTATCCTATCGACTGGTTAAAATTTAAAGGTGTCGTAAGTGCCACTACCTTAAAACTCAAAAAAATACCGGCATATCTTTTCATCCTTATAGTTTATAAATTCAACGTACATCATTAGTTTCTCTAAAGAGAGTTGAATCTCTTTGCATCTGAGGCACGTATATTTTTTGTGGCCTCTTGATGAAACATAGAATACCATCCCAAGCTATACGTTAGCGTAACTGGTTATGAGTGAAGACAATAAATCCAAGATCAAACAGCTGGCAAGGCAAATAAAGAACAATCCCGGTGATTCGTTTTCAAAATTTGCCCTGGCCCTGGAATTTCGCAAAAACGGAGAATTTAAAAAGGCACGAATTCTTTTCGAGGATATTTTGAGCAGCGACCCGGAGTATGTCGGAGTTTATTACCATCTTGGGAAGCTATATGAAGCCTTAGATCGACTAAAAGATGCCAAAAAACTTTATACGAAAGGAATTGATATTGCGCAGAAGCAAAATAAAGGGCGTACAAAAACAGAATTAAAAGAAGCGCTGAGCCAAGTAGAAATCGAAATTGAACAACGAACAACTTAATGACCAAGCAACAAACTGTTTTCGTAAAATCCATTATCCCACTTTTGGCATTACTTCTGATGGTAACGATGGTATCTTTGGCCCAGAGCACAACACATACCGTTAAGAAAGGTGAAACTCTGTTTAGTATTGCCCAAAAGTATGGAGTAGAAATCCCACAGCTTAAAAAGTGGAACGACATAACGGCCGAAAATCTATCGGTCGGACAATCGCTGGTTATTCGCTCTACCAATACCGATAACAAAGATAAAACTACCCATACTGTAGAAGAGCAAGAGACGTTATTTTCGATCTCTAAATCCTATAATGTGAGTATTGCAGAGATAAAATCTTGGAATGACTTATCATCAAATAATTTATCAGTAGGGCAAAAACTGGTCATCTATCCGAGTAAAGAACAAGGCAATATCCAACAATCCATAGTTGCAGAAGACAATACTCAACAAAACACTTATTACACTGTTAAAAGTGGAGACTCACTTTATCGTATTGCCCAAGCTCATAACATGACGATTACTGAGCTTAAGGAACTTAACGATCTCTCTTCTAATACGATCCGTATTGGTCAAAAACTAACAGTAAGAGGCCAAGGCGATGACACTACACCCTCGATAGCCTCCAAAGCGAACTCCTCTCCACAGGGTAAATTTATTTCTCATGAAATTTCCGGCAGTTCACAACCCCTTGATGTGTTACTCAAAAAATTTCAGATGACTGAAACAGAGTTTCGCGCACTTAATCCCGGTGTTGAAGGCACCACTTTATATCCCGGCCAAAACCTTACTGTTTTAGCCCCCCCTTCAAAAAAGTATCAAAATCCGTATCTCAATGATTCGAATATGCAAAGCCTGGGGACCACTCCCGTTTCTAAATACAGCGAAAAAGAAAAGGCAACTCCTACCACCAATGGTGAGCTCTACAATCCTGCAGCCCTGACAGCTGCACATTCAAATATCTCACTGGGGTCGGTCGTCTATATTGAAAATCCCAACAATAATAAGGGAGTTTTTGTACGTATTAATGATCGCAACTCCGGCAATACGCTCAAACTATCTTCTACTGCCTGGCAGCTCCTAGAATTTAGCAGCAGTGAACCAACGGTAACGATCTATCAAAATTAATGACTAATACCACAAAAAGTATTCGGAATTATTTTTCTACTACTCACTCATTGTTGTACAGCTACCTGATTAGCTTGCCTCTGCTGTTGGCCTATGAAGTGCTTATTTTTATTGCTCAGCCTAATTCCGAACAAGTGGTACGCATCTCTGTTGATGTATGGGTTAAAACCCTGTTCTCTTATATTGGCCAAGACGTACTTTCCATAACCCTCATATTTGTAGCTTTATTAGGGATCTATGTACTCTACAGTGAAAGAGAACAACTCTCATCCTTGAAGTTACGTTACTTTGGTGGCATGATCTTCGAATCATCGGTATATGCCTTTATTCTCGGCCTCATGCTTACGGTTACGGTAAGCAACTTGCTACAGATGCTGCAAACTTCGCCTATTGAAAGCCTTTCAATGCTACAACAGTTTGCGCTATCATTGGGGGCTGGATTGTATGAAGAACTTTTCTTTCGCGTAATTCTGGTATCTGCACTGCTCTACATTTTTAAAAGATTTTTTTCTAACAAATATATCTCTTTTGGATCTGCAATTATATTTGCGGCACTTATTTTTAGCCTTGTGCACTATATAGGAGTCATGGGCGATCCATTCACTATGGGATCATTCCTATTTCGATTTCTCTTTGGACTAGCACTCAATGCAATTTACATTTGGCGTGGGTTTGGAGTTGCAGCATGGACTCATGCTATTTATGATATCATGGTTATTATCTACTAGGAACGTTGTAGATATTGCACAACCAGTTACTATTTTCTTGGTAAGAAAAAGAATTCAAAAACCATCAGTATATATAAAACCATATATTAGCTTTTTACGTATTAAATTATGACTATATAGGTCATCTAGTAAAACGATTAACCTTTTAATCTTATAATTGATATACTATAAGTGTAAAAATGTAGAAAGGAATTAGGGATGTCTTAAAAGTGTACCATTATTTCGTGCGACTGCGCTAATAGGATCTTTCAATAAACCGTTATCCATCGGGATGGCTAAACTAACAAAAGAGGAAATCCAAAAGCAGGAAGATTTCGAAGAAGAAATCATTCCGCACTTGGATGCCATGTATAATTTTGCATTGCGCCTTACATCGGATCCCAGCGATGCTGAAGATCTGGTGCAGGATACTATTGTCAAAGCATTTCGCTTCTTTAGCAGTTATGAAAAAGGGACCAATGCTAAAGCCTGGCTGTTTCGAATCCTGAAAAATTCATACATCAATAACTATCGCAAAAAGTCGAAGCAACCGAGCCAGGTTGACTACGACGAAGTAGCCACTTTTTATGAAACAATAAGGGCCGAACGTACCGACACTTCGGACCTGGAAGACAAAATGTTCCGGGATCTTATTGATGATGATATCTCCAATGCCTTGGAGGAACTACCTGAAGATTTCCGAACTGTGGTCTTATTGTGTGATATCGAAGATTTCACGTATGAAGAGATTGCCAATATGCTTGATGTACCCATCGGTACCATACGTTCTCGCTTGCACCGGGGACGAAACTTGCTTAAAGACCAGCTGGTTGAATATGCTGAAAAACGCGGCTACCAACCTGATCCGGAATAACCCTTTCTGAAAATAGAGATCGAAACTAGGAGTCTGTTAGCTAAGTTTGACGCCCCCTAAGTACTTTGCAGTTCCTGCTTATTTTCACCAGGATCACTTGATAATATTATCCGAATACTTGTTCCACTCCCCAACTCAGACTCATACAGTACTAGCTTCCCACGGTGGTAATCTTCAATTATACGTTGTGTAAGGCTCAATCCTAACCCCCAGCCTCTCTTTTTCGTGCTATAGCCGGGTTTGAAAATTTCGCTGTGATACTTTTTTTCAATACCCACTCCAGTATCTTTCACATCAATATACACCTCATCACCAACCCTTTTTAGTATTATTGACACCTGTGATTTTGCTGCTTTTGAATGAATTGCATCCATCGCATTCTTGACTAGGTTTTCCATCGCCCACTGAAACAAATCAGGATTTACCTTTGCCTGTACGCTTTCATCCAGTTTACGATAGACATCTACATTTTTTTTCAACTGGGGCAATCGTTGTTCCATATAATCTAGAACCTCTCTCAAAATGGGAGCTAATTTATGACGCTTAAGTTCGGGCTCCGAACCAATTTTATTAAAACGTTCAGCCACTCCCCGCAATCTGGAAATATCATTATCCAACTCACTACATATCCGCTGGGTAAACGCATCATCTTTTTTTTCTTCTCTCAATAGTTCTACCCAACCATATAAACTCGATAAGGGGGTTCCCAGTTGGTGGGCAGCTTCTTTGGTCATACCTACCCATAAGTTAGACTGCTCTGATTTTGTTATAGTGCGATAGCTGACAAAACCGATCCCTAGCAGAAGTGCTAGCAAGCTAAATTGGATATAGGGAAAATAGCGAAGATAACGCACAGTAGGACTTTCCCCATAGTACACATATTGAACCTGCGAATACTGTTGGTTGCCCAACGTTATTTTTATGGGATCATGCATAGCGCCATACCGCTCAATCAGATCTTTACTCAAGGGTTCATCAACATGATAGGCCGCAATAATTTCTCCCTGCTCATCTACAATAATTCGGGGAACGTAAAACCGATCTTCACTAATCACAATTTCCTGTGTCACAAACGTTTGTGACGCCCGATCAGCCTCTGCCTCTTCAATAATCGCAGCGATACTGTCCGGAACAGCATCATGCTGGCGTAAGTATCGAGAAACTTCTAACAAGTTTCGGCTAATCTGTTCCTGGGTGGGATTGCTTGTATACTCTATTGCCTCTGCCCAAAGTTCAATACCCGATCGCTCTTGGGTTAGGATACGATCAACCAGGTATTTATTGTATGCAAACGAGCCAATACCCAGTAGTATCAAAAGCCCGATAAGAGCAATATTTATCCTATTTGATGTGAGTCGAATTTTCATACTTCCCCTTTTGGACCGTCAAAAAGATCTAAATATATAGTAAACCACCCGACATTTTACAAAATAAAAAAGGCATCACCGAATGATGATGCCTTTAAAAGATTTTTTCTTTTAGTCTTTATGCCGAAGCTTTGCGCTTTTCATATACCGGAGGTGCACCATCTTCGATAGTCTCGCGGGTCACCACACACCGCTCTATATTATCCATTGATGGGAGGGTAAACATAATCTCAAGCATGGAATCTTCCATAATGGAACGGAGACCACGAGCACCGGTTTTGCGTTTCATTGCTCTTTCAACGATAACTTCGAGCGCTTCTTCTTCAAAAATTAGCTCAACCCCCTCCATCTTAAACAGCTTTTTATACTGCTTGGTAAGGGCATTCTTAGGCTTAACCAAGATCTCAATCATTGCATCTTTTGAAAGCTGATGCAATCCGGATATAACCGGTAACCGACCAATCAATTCCGGAATTAACCCATAACGCTGAAGATCCTGCGCTTCAACATGGGTAAAGATATCCGGATCTTCTTTATCAAAAGTTACCTGCTCTTCGGTATGGAAGCCTAGAGAACTTACAGAAAGACGCTTTGCAATTATCTCTTCAAGTCCGCTAAAAGCACCACCACAGATAAACAAAATTTCTGAGGTATCAACCTGAATAAAGCTCTGCTCGGGATGTTTGCGACCACCTTTGGGAGGAATATTTGCCGTAGTACCTTCCAGAATCTTTAATAATGCCTGCTGTACTCCTTCTCCAGAGACATCACGTGTTATTGAAGGGTTATCACTCTTACGAGCCACTTTGTCCACCTCATCGATATATACAATCCCACGTTTAGCCTGCTCAACATCATAATCAGCTGACTGCAACAGGCTTGATAGAATGCTTTCAACATCTTCACCAACATAACCGGCCTCAGTCAATACTGTGGCATCGGCGATGGTAAATGGCACGTCAATAATATTTGCCATTGTTTTAGCCAGCAGGGTTTTTCCACAGCCGGTAGGTCCCAGCAGAACAATATTACTCTTTTCTACTTCTGTATCACCAAACTCTTCACTGAGCTCAGAACTTATGCGCTTATAGTGATTATAAACAGCAACAGACAAGGTCTTTTTTGCCCCTTCCTGGCCAATCACATACTCATCCAGGCGTGACTTTATTTCAGCAGGCTTCAGTAATGGCTGATAATTCTTTTCTCGCTGCTCTGACATGGATGCCAAATCGCTTTTAACGATCCCAGAAGCATCTGCTACGCACCGATCGCAAATATATACGTCATTAGGACCGGCAACCATGCTATTCACTTCATGGCTCGATCGACCACAAAACGAACAGTGTATTGTTTTATCGCTATTGTTTTCTTGGTCGCTCATTATACTTTGCCTACACCTTCTATACTAATTTGGTTTACTATTCTTTGTCTTTCTTCTTGGCATTCTCCATGATGTTATCAACCAAACCGTAATCTTTTGCCTCTTGCGAGGTTAACCACTTGTTTCGATCTGAATCTTCCATCACTGTCTCAACATCTTTTCCACTGTGTTCAGCCAAAATCTCGGAGAGGAGCTGCTTAATTCGCAGAATTTCTTGTGCCTCAATTTCGATATCACTGGCCTGCCCTTGCACACCGCCCAAAGGCTGGTGAATCATTACACGAGCGTTAGGAAGTAAATTACGCTTGCCAGCCTCTCCACCGGCTAATAACACTGCTCCCATAGATGCCGCCATCCCTACGCAGGTAGTAACTACATCGCAACTTACATACTGCATAGTATCATAAATTGCCAAACCGGCAGAAACAACGCCACCGGGACTGTTAATATAGATATTAATATCTTTTTCAGGATCTTCTGCCTGTAAATATAGTATCTGGGCAACAATCGAACTAGCTACTGCATCATTAATAGGGGTACCCAAAAAGATAATCCTATCTTTAAGCAAGCGCGAGTAGATATCAAAAGCGCGTTCCCCACGCTCTGTCTTTTCAACGACCATCGGAACCAAGTTGTTATTCTGGATCCGAGATGTTTCACCATTTCCAATGTTTGGCATTTCGTAAAGTGGTTGCTTATCCATAGACTGCTGTAATAATTATCTGAAATTTAATTCACTTCTTCAGAGCCAAAAATTTAGGCTTTTATCTTCTCGTCATGCTTTTCTTGATATTCTTCTTTATCAATTTCGTTGACATGAACCTCATCTCTCAACTTATCAAATACTTTTTGCTCACGTATGCTTTTTCTTAAGCTCTCGAGCTGTTGCGGATTCTGTGCAAACATGTTGCGCATCTGATCAACGCTTATGCCATAACGAGCCGCTTCGCCTTCTAAGTGCTCATCTATATCTTCGGGTTTTATCTCGATATCATCAAATTTTTCTTGCAATTTTTCATTCAAGAAAAACCACATCGCATCACGCGTTGCCCGCTCTTGCATATTCTCCTTGTACTCTTCTTCATCAAAACCGGGAGGCAGCTGCCCCTGAGACTGCTGCTTAACACGCTCTACATACTGGTTCAATATTTGACTTTCAAATACATCCGGTACCTCAAAGTCATGTTCTTCAACAAGACCATCGATAATATCGTTCTTGAAAAGATCATCTGCTGACTGGTCGTAATAGTCCTGTATTTGGCTCTTTACTAAGCTTTTGTACTCATCAACATTTTTCGCTTCTCCGTTACTTTGCTCCTTGGCAAACTGGTCAGTAAGCTCAGCTTTATGTGGCTTCTCAACCTTTTTAACGACTAGCTGAAAGTTGTGTGTATGATCGTCGTGACCAATCTCAACATCTACTTCATCTCCCTTCTTTCGGCCAAGAAGATCATCACGAAACTCATTAGACTCTTCTTTACTGAGGTCAATAACCTCTTCGGCTTTGTTTTCTTCGTCAAGCTCTCCATCCTCATCAACAGGGATAGCATCTACCGTGACCCGGTAATCATCCTGAATCTCTTCTTCAACCTCTTCCCAGTTGCCGGCCTGTTGTAGCTGACGATCTATCTCTTCTTCAACCTCTTCGTCTGTAACATCATGTACAAGACGATCAACTTCAATCGACTCGAGGTCAGTCAATTCAAAATCAGGACGTGCCCCAATTTTAAATTTGGCTTCGAGCTCATCATTTTCCCAACTGAGTTCCAGCATCTGGCTTTCGCCAACAGGCTCATGCTCGGGTACAACCTTTTCCTCGAAAATTTCTTGAACAAAATTACTAATCTCTTCCGACTCAATTTCATCCCCAAAACGCTTCTTGATAATCTTTATCGGCACTTTACCGGGGCGAAATCCGGGCATATTTATTTGCCCACGATACTTCTTGTAGGCTTCCTTAAATTTCGGCTCTAAATCTTCGCGCACAGCCGATATTACAATTTCTTTATCAACGGAGGTGATATCATTTACAGTTATTTCCACAGAACTACTCCAAAAAGGTATTTAAGTTAGAACGGTAAGAATGACATTATTCATTTTGAACAAGTGTACGAGAGGGGGGACTCGAACCCCCACGCCTAAAAGGCACTAGATCCTAAATCTAGCGCGTCTACCAATTCCGCCACTCTCGCAAGTATTAGAACCGTGTAGCACAAATTTATCACTACACGATTTTAGGTGGCGGGAAAAATACGGTTTTTTTCTCCTGATATCAACTATTGAGAAGGAAATACTATTTAGAAAAAGCCTGTGAGTCATTTAAGCATTTTTTGTAGTTTCCAATGTACTCTAAAAACCCAAACCACAACAGCCTTTCATGTTCTATAATCTCCGCCTTGCCTATATTACTACTAAAGACAAAGAAGAAGCCAGGTCAATTGGTCGAACATTGGTAGAAGAAAAGCTGGCAGCCTGCGTAAATATTGTTGATGGTATGGAAGCTATCTACCGATGGGAAGGGGAAGTTGTTGAAGACTCAGAAACCATCCTTATCGCAAAAACCCCTTACCACAATGTCAAAGAACTGACCACCCGGGTAAAAGAGCTTCACAGTTACGAATGTCCATGCATTATCTCTCTGCAACTGACTGAACAGGAAGGTAATGACGATTACCAACAATGGCTGATAAAAAACTCGAAGCGCCAAACCATCAACTATGAAATTGATGACATTTAAAACATTACCTCTGTAATCTGAGTTTAGAAATATGCTATAGCTTTCTCTTCCTCCCTTCTGAGAGAGAAAACTATAGTAGAGATACAAACGATTTCTTCTTGGCTATTTGTGGAGACCGCATTCGGTCTTTGCGCTATCACTCCATCGGCCACTTCTACCTGCCCCTGCTACGGTACAGTGTGTACAGCCTATAGATTCATATCCCTTATCTTTAAGCGGATGCTGAGGCAGGCTATGTGATTCCATATATTCTTCCACCAATGAGCTATTCCAGTCTATCAGCGGATAAAACTTTATGATTTCCCCCTCTTCGTCTACAATCTCCAAGTCACTTCTATTTTTATTTTGGAAACCAATAAGCCCAGACATCCAAACTTTATATTTTAACTTCACGCGATCAAGAGGCTCCACTTTATTAATATAACAACAGTGATCGGGATCCTGAGACCAAAGCTGTTTCTTGCCAGTCATGGAGTGGTCAGCTGGGTCTGGCCGCAAATCGATCACATTGAGGTCTAATAATCGTGATAGGCGCTTTTTATAGAGAATAGTCTCCTTAAAGTGATAACCCGTATCGATAAAATAAATCGGGCAGTTAGGCCTGACACGACTCACAATATGAAGCAACACCGCTGAGGTTGTACCAAATGATGAAGTTACTAATACATCCCCAAATGAATTAAAGACCTGTGCGACCCGTGCATCAACTATTTTTGCCGATAGTGATTTATTTATCTTTTCTTTATTTACGAGATACATATAGATTCATATTGATTAAAACGATATATCAGAATAGTACTTCTAAACAAAGCACAACCTAACAGTGAGCGTCCTAAAAGTCGAACAAAATAGACATATTTGTCAAGTAATAATTAATCGCCCCTCTTCCCATAACGCAATTAACTATGCCGTGATGGATAAATTAGAGCAATTACTTGACGAATTGGAAACCGATAATGACATTCGCTGCCTTATTTTCACCGGCGAAGGCAGGGATTCTTTCATTTCGGGGGGAGATCTCAAAGAGTTCCATACTATTAAAACAGCCGAAGAAGCCAAACCGATGGCAAAGCGTATGCTCTCAATCCTCAAGCGAATTGAACAACTCCCTTGCTGGACCATTGCCGCAATAAACGCGGCAGCATACGGAGGCGGCTGTGAAATGATGCTTGCCTTTGATTTCCGTATCGCATCAGAAGATGCCACCTTTGGTTTTACACAGGGCAAGTTCTATCTACCGCCCGGTTGGGGAGGTTTAACACGGTTGGTAGAGAAAGTAGGACGTTCTACTGCACTGCGATGGCTCGCCGAAGCTAAAATAATTGATACAGAGACCGCTCTGCGCCATAAACTCATTGATCGCAATGCACCTGCAAATAAGTTAGAAAAAGATGCTTTTGAATGGGCACAACAGATGAGTAGAAATGACCGGACCTTTATCAATAATCTTAAAAAGGGAGCTATGCGTATTACTGAAGCACGCTGGAGAGCCATCGATGCTGAACTGGATACTTTTGCCGAATTCTGGGAGAGCGACCTACATGAGCAGCGCGTAGAAAAATTTCTGCAGCGGAAATAGAACTAAGGATACAAAATCCCCGACACTTTCAAAGTAACGGAGGACTGAAATATACAATATTTGACAAACTGCTTCTCTAAAGCTTCAACATCAAAATCAATTGCTGATCGGGACAACAACTCAACCAACGTAAGTAAACTTACTCTTTTATTTTTTTACGTAAATACATCTTAGTCTCGTAATGTTTTTGATTTCGAAGCAACTCCACACGCATAGAATCGCCCTCTTCATACTCCCTAAACAATGCCTGGCCGTGCATCTTACTCTGCACACGCTCATTACCAATTTTAATAATAATATCACCGGGTACGATACCGGCCTCAAATGCAGGTCCATCCCTGTTCACACTATTCACCAACAGGCCCATTCGCGCCGGCAGTCCATACTTTGCGGCCAGTTGGTAGGTCATCTCAATGGTGCTTAAACCAGGATCGTAGGAAAGGTGAACTTCACCGGTCCTTGCCAACTGGCGTATAATTTTTTGTACTCTATTACTGGGGATAGCAAAACCAAGTCCTACATTACCCCCGCTAGTGCCTCCTGTAAAAATAAAGGTGTTCACTCCAATAACCTTACCCTGGCTATCGACCAGTGGTCCACCCGAGTTACCGCGATTAATAGCTGCATCGGTCTGTATCATATCGATATAAACGCGAGGCTCATTGGGATTGGGACGGAAGTCGCGATGCAATGCACTCACCACCCCTACTGTGACTGAAGGCTCGGCAGCTTCAAACAACCCAAAAGGATTACCAACAGCCAATGACCACTCTCCTACAAGCACACTGTCCGAGTTCCCGAATTCAGCCGCCGGAAACTTCCGCTCGGCATCGATCTTGAGCAGGGATAAATCAGCAAGCTCATCAGAACCCAATACTTTAGCCTCATATTGCGAGCCATCGGGCATAGAAACGACTACCTTTTTCGCATTTTCGTTAGCTACATGCTGGTTTGTTACTACCCAACCATCCTCATTTATAATAAAGCCAGACCCCATACTACTTACCTCACGCTCAATGGGAACCGAAAAAAAGCGGTTATAATACTCATCAAAAGCTAATCGGCGACCGCCTTTCACCATTTCAGTTACGGTTATGCTTACTACTGCAGGGCTTACCTTTCTCACAGCGCTGGTAATAGCCGTTTGGCGACTTTTATCAATCCGGGCATTTGTATTTTGAGGAACACTGTGCTGCACCTGTTGAGTACTGGCAAACCCACCAGGCGATTTTTCTTCTGCTCCTGAATCTTCAACAATTTGAGAGAGGCGTGCTCCGGATGCTTGAGAAACATTATCCGTGGAGGACCCAGAAGAGTTCGAAGCTTCATTCTCACATCTAGCGAATGAAATTATTAGAGATAGCAGAAGTACGGAAATACCAACTGAGCACTTATTCATCGTAAAACAGCTTTTTGTTACGGCTTGTCTATGCTAACAAGCTGATCTGAACCAATTTCAACAACTTCTTCAATTGCTTTTTCGAGTGGACCGGGGTGCCATGCACCAGATGCTTTCTTATGTCCACCGCCACCGATTTTGCGAGCCCACTTATTCACATCTACGTCATTACTCTTAGAACGTAAACTCATCTTAACCCCATCACCGAGTGCTTTAAATAAAATGGCCGCTTTAATACCGGCTACACTCAAGGGGTAGGCTACAAAACCTTCGCAATCGTCATTTGTTGTATTTGTTTCTTCCAGCATTTCTTCGGTAACGCACATCACCGCAATTTGATTGTCTTCGAATAGCTCAATCGTACCCATTGCTTTACTCAGCAGATGGAGTTGATTCAAACTTTTATTCGAAAACACCTTTTCAGCAACTTCATTAGGTCGAAACTCGCCAAGACGTAACAACTCCGAAGCGATATTCATCGTTTCCGGCGTCACGCTATCATATTGTAACGATCCGGTATCGGTAAGAATACCAGTATAAAGAGCTTTAGCTACTTTCTCATCAACCTGTGTAACATCATTTTGCAGAAAGAGATGGAAAATAAGCTCACAGGTTGACGATGCTTTTTCAACTGAAATGCTAAGATCGAATCCATCATGGGGATCCGGGTGATGGTCAACCATAAATGTTGGCTTGGGGTAATCCTGAATATAATCGGAATAGCTGCCAAACCGTTTAGGCGAATTTCCATCCAGCACAACAAATGCATCACATTTATTTAAAGTCTTTTCATCAGGCTTCTGGATAGGAAAGTATTCCGCCAACCACTGCAGGTTCAGCGGCACCTCATCATCATTAAACCCATATACCTCAATGTCATTCTTTTGCAACCACAAACAGGTTGCAACCTGCGCTCCAATACAATCACCATCCGGGCGTATATGAGAAAATACCCCTACGGTATCGTATTGTTTTAATTTTTGGATGAGTTCTTCAAACATAATGACGGGGGTTAAACCGCGAAAAATAAGCTTAATAAAATGAGGCATTGCAACGAAGAAAGCAATATTTTTTTCCCGGTAAAATCTGACTGCATTTTATTGTATTATACAGTGGAAATTCCTCTTTAGAGCCACGTTAACATACTTATTTATGAAAAAAGTTCTCATTCTTTGCAACGGAAGCCCTCCCAGCAGGGAACTATTTCGCGAAAGTTTCGCGCAAGCAGATTACTTTATCGCTGCAGATGGCGGGGGTAATATAGCTCGACAATTTAGTACTCAGCCGGATGTGGTAATAGGTGATCTCGATAGTTATAAACCCGTAAGCAACGAACCATTTAAGGTTGTAAGTAGACCGAACCAAGAATACAACGATCTTGAAAAAGCGTTAACCTACGCCGATAAAGAAGGCGGAACCCATATACACGTTTTAGGAGCAACAGGGTATCGGCTCGACCAAACGCTAAAAAATTTATCTGTACTCAAACAGTTTAACTCCAATTTCCAATCGCTGGTAATGAAAGATAATTATGGAGATACACAACTGATTACCCCAACCTATGAAACAGAATTAGCCATAGGAACTACCGTTTCACTGTTCCCGCTTTCGGGTACAGTTACCGGCATCACAACCCATGGGCTCAAATACCCGCTCGAAAACGAATCTCTTACCAATGGTATCCGCGATGGATCTTCAAACGAAGTGATAAAACCTACCGTGGAAATTACTTACCAGAGTGGCGACCTTCTTCTTTTTGTCTGTAGATAACTATCTGTATTTTTGCAGCTTTCCCTTTTCAGGGTATTTTAAATTCTTTTTGAATAAAAATAGAATCTATTGGCTGAATTAGAATTCACCCTTTTCGACTGGGCAATCATCGTCTGCTATTTTGGATTACTGGTATACCTGACCTGGCAAAAAGATTGGCAGACCGATGATGAGGAATCATTCCTGTTATCGGGCCGAAAGATGAGCCTGGCTGCCTTTGTAGCTACCTTAGTATCTACTTGGTATGGGGGGATTCTGGGGGTAGGCGAGTTTAGTTATCAGAATGGACTTTCTACCTGGCTTATTCTGGGAATTCCTTTCTATGTATTTTCTGCCCTTTTTGCATGGTTACTGGCCGGTAAAATCCGGATGAACAAAGCCCTTTCCCTGCCCGAAGCAGTCGGTAACTTCTACGGCGATAAAGCCGGTCTCTTTTCTGCAGTCCCGATTTTTATACTCGTCAGTCCTGCTCCCTATATTTTAATGCTGGGTCTTATTTTCCAATACCTCACAGGTGGTGCAGGAGATTTCTTATGGTACGCCAGCGCCGTCGCCCTCTTTTCGGTAGCTTATGTTACCTTTGGTGGCTTTAATGCTGTTGTTCATACCGACATGCTACAAATTACCCTTATGTTTGGCGGATTTATCTTTCTGATTATCTTTGCCGGCATGGAGTTTGGAAGCTTCGGACAACTCTGGGAGTCTATCCCCGCCGATTATCAAGATATCAGTGGAGGCCACGACTGGCAGTATATCTTGGTTTGGTTCTTCATCGCCCTTTGGACCTTTGTGGACCCCAGCTTCCACCAGCGCGCCGCGGCAGCCAAATCCCCTAGAACAGCCCAAAAGGGAATTTTTATCTCTATCTTACTATGGTCTGTCTTTGATTTCCTTACCATCTTTAGTGGCATGTATGGCTTTGCCATTTTAGGGAGCGAATTAGCCGAACCCATTATGGTGTATCCCTACCTGGCCAACGAAATTCTTCCTATTGGCCTAAAAGGATTATTCTTTGTAGCACTATTGGCTACTATTATGTCTACTCTCGATAGTTATATTTTTCTTTCAGGCCAAACGCTTGGCCGTGACCTGCTTGTAAAAATCTTTCCGCAAATTAAGAACAATACTCTTACTCGTATAAGCACCCTGATTGCCGCCCTTATTGGCATTTTGTTGATCATCATATACCCCAGCGTTATTGACTTGTGGTATGTTATCGGTTCAGTTATGATTCCGGGCCTCCTTATCCCGGTTATGGGGGTATACCTGAAGCTGTTTTCACTTAGAAAGGGATGGGTATTACCCACCATGGTTGGGAGTATTGCCGTATCATTAGGATGGCTTATTCTCGGGACTATAACAAGCGAAGGCACATACAACTATACCTTTTATGGTATTGAACCTTTTTATCCCGGATTGGCTATTAGCATCTTATTTTGGATTGTCGGCCGCAAAAAGAACGACGAACTGCTAGAAGAGACGGAGTTTACTAAAGAGATAGTCGATTAGGTACTCTTTAGGATATGCCCCAGATTGAGCTTGTGTATGGGAATGAGGTATTTCGTAGCCATCGCATCCTTTTCAATATTCAATCGGCCGGTGCGTCTGAAATCAACAATGCAATATCCATCCATTGAACGTACAACTTCTCCGATACCGTAATACTCGGGGCACGGACCGTAATACACCAAATCTCCCAGCTGAATATTGTTATCTGCCCTGCGGTTATAGGGATAGATAACCGGTAGCCTGTCAAGTCGATATGAAAGCCTCTTTTTCGTCGCCATGAGCAATGAATATACGAGATTATGAACCCCTTTTTCTAATGACAAATTTTCGGGTCCTCCTGTTTGGCACTTCTATAGAAATCCATATTGCATCCAGTGGCAAGAGGGGCTCAATCCGCCCTGGCCACTCTATAACCGATATTCCATCCCCATAAAAATATTCTTCGGCCCCAATTTCGACCGCTTCTTTGGGCGACTCCATTCGATAGCAATCGAAATGGTAAAGCATTTTTGTGCCCGAATATTCATTAATCAACGTAAAGGTTGGAGAATGGACTTCGGTACTGTCTATTCCATAGGCTTTGGCCATTCCTTTGACAAAATGGGTTTTGCCGGCTCCTAATTCTCCGTCTAGACATAGAACATCGCCAGCTGTCAACTCAGCAGCTATTTTTTCCCCTAAAGCAATGGTTTCTTCGGGACTCCTCGTCGTAAACTCTTTTTCCATACTATTACACTTACAATAAAAAGATAAGAAGATACAATCTGTAAGAGGCGAATGCCATTACAACATAGATTTTGGTCGCAATGTGGCGATCGGTAAAATCATCTCTTCCATACTTGCACCGCCATGCAAGAAGGTGTCTCGATAACGATTTTGATAACGATGGTAATTGGTTGGATACACAAAATAGTAATCTTCTTTGGCCACAATATAATTATTAGAATGCCCCGGTGTAGGCAACTTATAACTACTGGGATTATCAATAATCATGGTAGCATCCTCTTCAGCTGAGAGATTACGACCATATTTATAGCGCAGGCTGGTAGAGGTATCTCGGTCTCCCAGAACTTTAGTATCACGAAGTGCTCGTACTGCACCATGGTCACTCGTCACGACTATGACAACTTCCTCCTCTGCCAACAGTTTGAAAATTTCGAACAGTGTAGAATGCTGAAACCACGTTTTTGTCAGCGACCGAAAAGCCGGAACATCAGGAGCAATTTCTTTCAACACATCAGAATCCGAACGGGAGTGAACTAATGTATCTACAAAATTATACACAAAAGTACTTAGCGGAAATTGCAAATAATTATGAATATTATCTGCTACTGTACGCCCCTCTTCAGTATTAAGCACCTTTTCATATGTGAGCTTTGCGTCAAGACCCTTTCGTTCTAATTGTTTTAGCAGTAGTTCTTCTTCATACCGATTTAAAGAACTTTCATCCTCTCCCTGATGCCACAAAGCCGGATATTCTTTTTCTATTTCCAAAGGAAACAAACCGGAAAAAATTGCATTACGAGAATAAGGTGTAGCAGTCGGCAAAATCGAATAATAAAAATCGGTATCAATACTAAAATCGTCTTTTAGTAACTGCTCGAACAGTAGCCACTGATCATAACGCATACAATCAATCACTAAAAAGAGGGTTTTTTGCCCATTTTTAACATGAGGCAGTACATATTCGTCTACTAAGTCAGTAGAAAGGGCCGGACGCTCTGGAGTGTTCTTCTCAAGCCATGACTGATAGTTTACCTCTACAAAACGGCCAAACATCTTATTAGCTTCTCGATATTGGTCTGCCAATACCTGACGTAATGATTCTTCTCCCGATTCCAGGTCAATATCCCATCGAGTCAGTTGCTGATAGATCTCAATCCACTTCTCCCAGCCAGCCTCTTTACTGATTTTGGCAGAAAGCTTATTAAAGTTACGCAGGTAGGATTGGGCAAATTTCTCATTTCGAATTCGACGCCGTTCTAAAATTCGCTTCACCGTCAAAAGAATCTGGTTGGGATTCACCGGCTTAATAAGATAATCTGATATTTTACCCCCGATCGCCTCCTCCATGATCGATTCTTCTTCACTCTTTGTGATCATAACAACCGGTAGGGCCGGCTGCAATGTCTTAATCCTATTCAACGTAGCCAACCCATCCATGCCAGGCATCTGTTCATCCAGGAAAATAATATCAAAAGGACGCTCTTGGATAAGAGTAATAGCATCATCCCCATTGGTCACAGGGGTAACCTCAAAATCTTTATTCTCTAAGAAAATGATGTGTGGCTTTAACTGATCGATCTCATCGTCAGCCCACAAAATTCGTGTTGGCATAGGGATCCGTCTATATTAATTAGGATCCTTAAGTTTGATAAATGGTTTCAAATTATCCAGTCGCTTTTGGGCAATTCCTTTTATTTTTTTGAGCTCATCAATAGCGTTAAATTTCCCCTTTTCTTCTCGATATTTGATGATTCGCCTAGCATAGGCCGGACCAATCCCCGGCAGAGATTCTAACTGTGCCTGGGAGGCTGTGTTTACGTTAATTCGCTGTTTATGGCTGTTTTCACCCGTGGACTCCTCCTTTTCAGAAGCGGTAGTATCAATAGGAATAGTATCCATATCAGCCATAATATGTCTTTGCTGTTCTGAAGGATGGTACTTTGCCAACAAATGCTCCCTTTCTTTTTCAAGTATTTCTGTGCGCCTTTCGAACTGCTGTTCAAGTTCGAGATACTCTTCTTCATCAAATGGCTCCGGTTGTGATATTCCGAAATTGGCGACTGTTAAAACAACCAGTATGATCAATAATCCCGAAATGGTCATGCGCTCTTTAGGAGTTATTTTCAAATTTTCTAACCAAAAAAATATTTTCCGCTTCATAATCTTCTCCCTCTCAAGATATTTTATTGCACTCTTAGAAGTAAGACCACTCTAATTGGTAATCCTTACAATATCGCGCTTGTTTGATGTCGAAAATAATTCGATGTTTGGCTCAGATATGGAAACAGTAAAAATATATCATTACCAAAATCTCTCTATCTCATACCAACGGCTGGGGATGGACAACAATAAGCCTTTACTCATCCTTCATGGTTGGGGTAGTAACAAAGAAGTTATGAGCCCCCTGGCAAAGCAGCTCTCCGAACAGCGAGACTGTTTTGTCCTTGATCTCCCCGGATTTGGCAACTCCTCTATTCCGCACAAAGCCTGGAATATTGACGACTATGCTGACCTTATTCAACAGTTTATTGATGATCTGGAACTGGACAGGACAGATCTCTTGGTACATTCGTTTGGGGGACGTATTGCTTTAAAACTATGTGCACGTCCGATAGCAGAATCGCTTATAGATAAAGTGCTAATTACGGGGGGAGCGGGCATGAAACCTAAACGCAGTACAGGCTATTATCTGAAAAAGTACTTGGCAAAATCGCTTAAAGCCCCTTTTTATATTCTACCTCCCAATCTCCGTGAAAAAGCACTCCAGCGCCTCCGAAAAACGGCCCTCTGGAAATCGCTGGGGTCCAGCGACTACAGCAAGCTCAGCGGGGTGATGCGTGAAACCTTCGTACAAACAGTTACTGAATACCTGGAGCCGTGCCTGCCCAACATACCTCATGAGATACTTCTTCTTTGGGGAGAACATGATGATGCGGCCCCACTCTACCAAGCCGAACGTATGGAAGCAGGCATTGAAAAGGCAGCACTGGTGGTCATTGACAATGCAGGGCACTACGCCTTTCTGGATAAACCGAACCGGTTTACCGCTATAGCAAAAGCTTTTTTTGAGGAATAAAAAATCCCCCCGGTATTGCTATCGGGAGAAAATAGGTAATCACCGTTTTTTACATTAGTTATTAGGATCCACACTCAGCGGGCGGCCTCCGCCGCCGGGCTCACAATCGGAGCAGGCCACATGTTTGATACTACTCCCCTCAACCCCATTTCCGGCAACTACATCCACCCGGAGATCCAGATAGTCGTCAAAACTATACATTTGTGTGGAGTACGAATTGGTGTAGCTCACCGGTCCGTTCCACTGATTATTGGTATCGGCAGACCTGTAGTACCATTTATACGAATAACTGCCATTACCGCCGGTAGCCGAGGCCGTCCAGGTCCCTTGCTGGCCTAATGCCAGAGAATTGGGACCGGAAATTGAAACATCGAGTACTGCCGAAACAACAATAGGATCGGGATCTTGATCCAGATCACCTCTGACCGTCCCATCCGTATCTAGGGTACTGGCAGCCAACAACAAGCCCGCCAAGTGCGGAGCAAACATAGAAGTACCACTAATGGCATTAGTACCGCCATTTTTCCATAAAGATAAAATATTAACTCCCGGGCCACCATATTCTATAGGCGGATTCCCAAAATTTGAAAAAGAAATAGCAAATACGTCGTTAATATCATACGCCGAAACCGTCCAAACATTGGAGTGTTCCACCCGACCTGGTGAATAATTGTTGGAATCATCCTCATCATTCCCTGCAGAGAGTGTGAACTTTAATCCACTATTTGCTGCCACCCGGCAAGGGGCCATTCACTCTGTTAATACCCCAGGGCGTGGCTTGCGAGGCCATCATTTCGGATGAACGACTCTCAGTAGGTGCCTCTCGGTATTGGATGGCTTTGTAATACACATCCTTGACTACATGGTCCACCAGCGGATGCTTGCGCAGTCGCTGCACCTGCTGCTCGGTAAACCGGCCGGCAAATCCCCGCGAAGCCCACTTGTACCAGTGAATCACCGAATCCTGCGGCACGCTCTTCTTTGCCGCCAGCGGCGACTTCGGCGACAGCTGGGAACGGGTGCAGTGGGACGACAGCCCGACGGACCTGCAGGTAAATGATATGATCTCGGTTACAGAGAATGGACAGGAGACGTTATACTTAGGAACCAATAAAGGATTATACAGTTACCAATTTGAAAAGTAAAAAATCATCCATAAGCGTGCACCTAAAATGAGTAGGGAGCGACTTGCCGATACCAATAGCGAAGTAATGACAGGCACTACCAAACATTGCCATATTACTTCTTCAGGAGTACAACTCCTTCAGAGCCGGAGAATCAAAGACAGATTTTCCAAGTTTTGGAAAGTTGGAAAGTCTTAACGAGAAATTATGATTACTTCTTCTCTTCCACCTCTCGCTCCTTAAAATCCTCATCAAAATAATTGTACCACTTTCGGAAAGGACGGAAGGCATTTTCGGGATCGAAGGGGCGCTTGTATTCACTCTGGCGACACTCTTCGCTGCAGCAACCTTCCATCTTTTTTGCTCCTTCTTCGGAACAGACAAAAAGTTTATTGCACTGCATATTTGCACAGTTAATATAGGTATCCGCCGGCTTCCCAGTAATTTCGCATTCTGCAATGGGTTCCATATCATCTTCATTCACCGGTACCACCAAGCGATCATCAAACACAAAGCATTTCCCTTTATAGTGATCTCCACCTTCTTCATGCGCATAACGCAAAATACCGCCATGCAGCTGGTTCACATCATCCCAGCCTTTTTCTTTCATAAGTACTGAAAACTTCTCGCAGCGAATACCGCCGGTGCAATACATCAATACTTTTTTGTCCTTATCGACCTTATTCTCAAACTCTTCGAGCCAATCAGGGAATTCGTAAAAGTTTTCGACTTCGGGAGTAACAGCTCCTTCGAAATGCCCAATCTTAGATTCATAATCATTTCGCACATCGATAAGCACATACTCTTCTTCCGACTCCATAACTTGCTTCCACTCCTCGGGTTCAAGATATGCCCCGCCATCTTCCGGATCAATGTCTTCTTTATGGATAGCCACAAGTTCATCCCTTGTCTTGCACTTTAATTTGGCAAACGGAACGTACTCACTGGTATCTGTCTTAAAATCAATACCATCGAATCCGGGAATACCGGTAAGATGTTCTTTGTATGTTTTTATTTGTTCGGGAGTACCACCCAAGGTTCCATTGATGCCCTCTTCTCCGATATAGATGCGCCCCTTTACACCTAGCTCTTTACAAAACGCCTTGTGTTCCTCACAAAATGCTTCAGGATCTTCAATTTCATTAAACTTATAATACAGTATTACTTCGTACATAGCTGTTGCTATCGATTATTAGAAATGCGTACTTACGATTTGTTTCTTTTGTAGAACCCAAAATTAAGGCTAATTTTTGAAGAAATGAACCCCTTTTGCTTAATAAAATCTATTCGATGAAGTTTCTGCGCTCTTTCTTACTCATTTCTTTACTCCTGTGCCCCCTGCTGCAGACGGTAAGTGGTCAAGAAAAAAAGATCCGAACCCATAACCACACCATTTATACCACCATTGATAAAGCATTCCAGCAGGGAAAACTTAACATTGATCAAAAGGTATTATATAAATTTTATGCGGCGAGTTCGGCTCAAAAGCTGCCTCCTGCATTTAAAGGAAAAAGGCAATCCCCTCTCAAATGCGGGACTCCCGCAGTTGCTGACTTTATCAGAAATCGCGAAAAACTATCTGTAACTACCCGACGACAGATAGAATCGATAATGGCGAGCAGTAGTATGCAAGCTTCGGAGGCTTATGAATCTCCAGACGGTAATTTCACCATACATTACGACACATCAGGAGAACATGCCGTGCCTGCTGCTGATGAAAACAATAATAACATCCCTGACTATGTAGAAGAAGTGGCAGCAGCCGCAGACTCATCATATCGTCATGAAGTGCAAACTCTGGGCTATAGTGATCCCTTGCCAACCATGGGAACTTATCGCGTGGAAATACAGAATCTCGGTGGGTTTTATGGCGAAACACGGGTACCAAGCCCCTATGGAGGCGAAACGTATATCAGAATAGAAAACGACTTTTCGGAAGGATTCCCCCCCAATGACGATCCAGAAGGAGATCAGCTGGGAGCCGTAAAAGTAACGATGGCCCATGAATTTAAACATGCTATCCAGTATGAAGCCACAGAATGGAAAGGAGAGTCAGATTATTGGGCTGAAATGGACGCCACACTGATGGAGGAAGTAGTTTATGATGTTGTGAATGACTATTACAATTACTTAGAATCTGACTTTTCGATATTTAGCAACCCACAAAATAGTTTTTACCCCGGCTCCTATTACCATGTGTCTTGGGCCCTTTATTTTGAAGAAAAGTTTGGGTCCGATTTCTGGGTAAATGTTTGGGAAGAGCTTAAATCAAACCCTCAGGGTATTACCATGGTTGAAGCTGTTCGCAACGAACTTGGCGGATCAGCTGAATACACCAAAAACTATATTGAATCACACCTCTGGCATTTCACATCCGGCTCTGAAAAAGCTATACCTAATTGGGGTTTTGATGAGAGCACTAACTATCCCGAACCAACCATCAATTACAAATTTACGGGGCAGGACAGTCTTAACCTGCCAAATAACCAAACAGATCTATTACAACCCCTATCGGCAAAATATGTAAAAGTTACACCTTCTCTTTTCGAAGGATCCATTGGCATCGAACTTACCAATTTATCTATTCCTAATATGGGAGTCGGTGTTGTGGCCTATTTTAAAGACGGTACTACTGAACAGTTAATGCTTCCTGCTAGCGGCCAAAACACAATTATTCATCAAACAAAATGGATTTGGCAAGATCTAAAGGAACTTGGTGTTATAGTTGCTAATGGCAGCGATTCCAAACATGCCAACTATAAATTATTTGTACGCACGGTATATCCAGACAAAATACAGTTAAGCCAAAACTATCCGAACCCATTTAACAACCAAACGCTAATTGAATACTTCGTTCCCCAAAAGAGCTCTGTAAAGCTGGAAGTATATGACATCCTGGGCAGGAAAGTGAGATCATTAGTAGACGAGAGTAAGAACAAAGGAGTACATGCAGAATACTTTAATGCCTCAGATCTAGCATCCGGAGTTTACTTTTATCGATTGCAGACTAATCAAAAAGTTAAGACTAAAAAGATGACTATCATTAAGTAGCAGAGATGAAACGCGGGCTTACAAGATTAATACCCATTTCGTTTTAGTTAAGTAATCTTAGCAAAAGCTTAATTTACTCAACCCATCCAATTCACCTTAAAAAAATGTATGGATTGTTAGATTTATAATAGAGTATCAAGCTATACCAATTAATAACGAGCGATTTCATTAAACCTTCATCTTTCTTTTTAGAAGACAGTATGAAATAACCATTCCCGTCTGCTCTTTTCGATCTATCACCTGCCTACTTACACTCCCAGATCCTTTGCTGTTAAAATAAAAAAGCGAGAAGTGTAGCACACACTCCTCGCCATTCACTAACGTTGTATTATTTCTGTAATTACAAACCTAAATCTTTAGGAGGTAATACCTTTCCAGTGACTTCACCAAAACCGATACGATAATCATCAGTATCAGCATATCCAGTCATGGTAACCTCATCTCCATTTTCCAGGAAGGTCCGCTCCTCACCATTCGGTAACTCAACCGGATCAGTTCCTTTCCAGCTAAGTTCCAGCATACTACCGTAGGAGCTTTCTTCTTTGCCGCTGATAGTTCCTGATGCATAGAGATCTCCGGCCTTAACATTACAACCGGTAATTGTCTGATGAGCTAACTGTTGCGCTACATTCCAATATAAATTCTTGGCATTGGAGGCACAGATCTTATGCGGAGCATCCATATTTTCACCCTGCAGAAAGACATCCAGATTAATATCAAACGTCCAATTTCCTTCTGACTGCAGATAGGGAAGAGGGTCCGGATCTTGATCAGGTCCTTCTATACGAAACGGCTCCAGTGCGGTCAGCGACACAATCCACGGAGACACCGAGGTTGCCCAGTTTTTAGCCAGGAACGGTCCTAACGGCTGATATTCCCATTTCTGAATATCGCGGGCGCTCCAATCGTTCACTAACATTAAACCAAAAATGTGCTCATCGGCTTTATTAACGGGAATAGGATCTCCGAGCTCATTTCCCTTGCCGGCTACAAAACCCATCTCCAGTTCAAAATCACAAAGCTTACAAGCACTGAAAATAGGAGTATCATCACTGTCGGGCGGTAGAATCTGTCCCTGGGGACGGTGTACATCTGTACCACTTATTACGATAGAACTGGCCCGCCCGTGATAACCTACCGGCAGATGTTTCCAATTGGGCTTTAAAGCATTTTCGGGATCACGAAACATACTGCCCACATTAGTAGCGTGCGGCTCAGAGGAATAAAAGTCGGTATAATCACCTATCTCCATAGGCAGTAACATCTCTACCTTCTCCATAGGGGTAAATACCAGCTGTCGTAGCGACTCATCATCACGCAATGTAGCTTCATCAGCTCTTAACAATTTGCTCAGATAGGTACGTGCTTCAGTCCATGCTTTATGCCCTAAATCCATGAAAGCATTAAGGGTAGATTCCTGAAATACTCTTTTACCACTAAGCTCTGGACCGTCAAAAAGTCCGGCATCTTCTAATGCCGCCAAATTCACTACATATTCGCCAATAGCAGAGCATAAAAATACTTCACCGCCCCCTTTGGGACGAGCCAAACCGTATGGTAAATTTTGAATTGGGAAATGAGATTTGTCATCTACATCAATAAATGAGTCTAAATTAGGATCGTTTGTTGGATGCATCTTTGTAATATTGAATTAAAAATTTTGAGTTATCAATTGGTTACAATCATAATAGATATAAAAAAGATTAACCTCCCTTGTTATCTCGAACATCACATAAGGCCAAGCTGCTCTAAATCTTCACGTGGTTCATCAAAACTACAGCTCCCGTAAGAGATCAGAGCCACATCACGAAGCTCCGCAATCTCTTTGGTAGATACCTTTAAATCGTTCCAATAAAATCCTTCATCATCAAAGCTAAAGCGATCGGGATCTTCATCTCGAATAATTTCTTCGAGCTGGTTATTTGAAAGATCATGAGCGTAACTTAGCATAGCCCCGCCAAAAACATTTAAGAATCCATGCATTTTTGTATTTACAGAATCGGCGTAATGACGAATAGGATGGTGCAAACCCGCTGTACATTTAATCGCTATATTCTGCTCACGAACCTTATTAAGTGCAAAAGCCACCTGTTCTACCGAAGGGAACATATCTGCTTTTACCCCACCACAACGTAGTTTAAAGGCGCCCTGTTTAACATTAGCCCCATCAAAATCTGCATTAACACTATGGAGCATTTCAATGGCTAACCCTACCTCCTTTTTCCAATTTTTATCAAAATAGCCCTCAAAGAAAATTTCGTTAGGTGTCGAAGCAGAACTATCCATCCGTTCTAAAGTTTCTGTATAGATCTCTGCCAACAACTTGTCATCATAAGCAAACACAGCCTCACGCGGTAATTTAATCTCCAGAATATCTGTTGTAACCCGGTCGCCGTGAGTTGCATGAAACCGCTGCAGAACGTCAATAAGCTCTTCCAAATGCTCCTGATAGTCAGATACTGTTTCGGTACCTTTCCCTAACACAGAAAAAGCAAAAGGTTCTCCTTCTTGAAAAAGCTCCTCTCCATACGGCTTGAGCTCATCAAGTTGCCAGCCCGGCATTATAAATCGGGATAACATCCAAGAGTCATCAATCTTACGATACATACTATATTTTCGAATAGCAGTATCCAGTGAAAGGTCTGCCGGGGGAAAGAGACCGGCATAATCGATAATACCTTTCATAAAGGCTTTTAGGCTTGCGTCCATGGGTCTGTGGTCAGTTAAGTTTGTAGCTGGCAATGACGATCATAAGTTGTTCCATTTGATAAAGAAAAGCAATCAATACAGAGTCACCAAATCAAGAATGATAGCATCAGCTATTTTTATACCTTTATCAGTTAGTTTAATCCTGTTATCTACCTTTAACTTCCCCTCTTGTTGTCGCTTGACTAAATATTGTTGCTGGCGATCTGTTAAGATATAATCATATTTTTTTTCTAATTCTTTGACACCAACACCCAAACGAGTTCTAAGCCCCATCATTAAACGCTCTTCTGCCAATTGCTGAAGGGAAAGCTGCTCTTTCTCTTTGCTATCCTCATCACGCAAATAGCTGCGAAGGTCAGCTTCATTTTTCCATCGATAGGCTTTTTCACCCCACCAAAAAGAATGTGCGCCCGGCCCCAGCCCCAGATAGTTTTCGTGTTCCCAGTAACTACTATTATGATGAGCCTCACAACCCGGACGGCTATAATTACTTACCTCATATCGTTTTATTCCATGTTCAGAAAGCCGCTTATTAACAATATCAAAATGGGTAGCTACTTTATCATCTTCAGGAGGCGCAATGCGTCCCAGCTCTACCTGCTTTCCAAGCCGGGTTCGGGGCTCAATCGTTAGAGAGTAGGCTGAAACATGAGGCGGATTAAACGGAAGAAGCTTATTAAGATCGGTTTCGAGCTGCTCATTTGACTGATTGGGATTCCCGTAAATAAGGTCTACCGTGTACGATTCAAACGGAGAATTACTTAACAGCTCCAGGCAATGAAGAGCTTCTTCACTTGAGTGGGCACGATGCATAAATTTCAACAACTCGGGATCAAAACTCTGTACGCCCATACTCGCCCGACTCACCCCCAGGTTTCGCAAATCAGCCAAAAAAGGTTCCGTGACATCATCGGGATTCATCTCAAAAGTAATTTCACGGCTATCAACTTGGAAGATCTGTTCAAGCGCTTCTAAAATCTTCTCTACCTGCCGGGGTTCAAGCAACGAAGGAGTACCACCCCCGAAATAGATTGTCTTTACCGTCTCTTCTGCATTTTGGGTATCAGCATAAGAATAAATCTCTTTTAATAACTGCTGTACAAAATGCTCCCGCTCAGATGTTCGCGTTACAAAATAAAAGTCACAGTACGAGCATGCTTGCTTACAAAACGGGATATGAAGATAGATTCCAGACAAAGTGTCTTTCGAATTGAGGATGAAGAATTACATATATGAATACTAACAACGTTGGCTATTACCAAATAGCTGTCATTCTCTACCTTATTAAATACCTACTCCCGATCATCATCATAAAAAGGGTTCTCCTCGTAGGTATCTTTTTGCATATAAGTGCGGGCATATCTCACATAGTTATCAGCATGCTCTTTAATAGAGGCAATCTCCTCCTCAGTAAGTTCACGGACCTTTTTTGCTGGACTGCCCATATACATATATCCCGATTCCAATCTTTTGCCTGGCGGAACTAAGCTTCCTGCTGCTACAATAACATCCGATTCTACCACTACTTCATCCAAAATAGTAGCATGGATACCGATAAGTGCTCGATCGTGAATGGTACAGCCGTGAATCATCGCGTTATGACCAATAGTGACCTCATTGCCAATCTTTGTTGGTCCGGTTTTATTCATCACATGGATACAACTGTTATCCTGCACATTTGTTCGATCTCCAATTTCAATCCAGTTAACATCCCCACGAATAGTAACGTTAAACCAAGCACTGCTCTCCTCCCCAAAGGTGATATCACCAATTACATCTGCACTGGGGGCTACAAAAGATGACTCAGGAAATTGTGGCTTTTTATTAAGAAATTCGTAAACCATAGATACCTCTTTTTAATCAAATATTTTCATGCCAAAGATAGGTAAAAGACGTGCCCCTTGCTATTGAAACAAACCCACTAGCCCGGCTGCTGTTTGCTGGGGGTTTTCTGCCTGACATATTGCTGAACTCACTGCAATTACATCTGCCCCAGCATCAATCACTTGTGGAGCATTTTCCAGCGTTATGCCCCCTATAGCTACCAAGGGAGAGTGGATCTCTTGGCGCACCCTAGCTAAAGTATTCAATCCACGGGGGGCATACTTTTTCTCTTTTGTGGATGTCGCAAAAATGTGTCCCAACGCCACATAATCGGCACCCGCCTTTTCAACCTGCCGGGCCTCATCCAAATTTGCCGAAGTCCCGCCTACGATAGCTTCCTCCCCCAGAAGCTGCTTCGCTGCCGAAATAGGAAGATCATCCTGCCCCAGATGTACTCCATCCGCGCCACCTATCTTCGCAAGATCGGGGCGATCATTTACGATCAACAGCTGATCTCCTTTACTTTTGAGATCTGCAATTTCCCGAATCTCAGCCAGTGCCTTTCGGTCTGACCGATCCTTAGCACGATACTGTACCATCTGAACTCCGGACCGGTAAGCGGCATCTGCCAATTCAATATGGGAATAGCGATCCTGCCCTTCTGTATCCGTTATTAAATATACTCCTTGCAATATCTGCTTTCTCATTTCTGATCATTTTCTTTAGAGCTTTCCGAGATGCTTTTTAAAACTATGTACCTGTTGACCTACGTTACCAGCTTTCATTATTGCAGAAATACCTGCTAGTCCAAAAGCACCTGCCTGCAAACAAGAGGCAGTTTTTTCAGGTGTTATCCCTCCTACAGCAAAAACCGGAACCGAGGACTTTTCGGCGACCTCCTTTAACCTATCAACTCCTTGCGGCTCGCCGTATTTTGCCTTTGATACTGTATAATACACCGGCCCAAAAAGCAGGAAATCTGCCCCGTCCTCTTCCGCACGCTTAGCTGCCTTCTCAGAATGAATACTCGCTCCTACCGTAAGTTCAGGCCAACTTCTTTTTATAGCCATGGAAGGAATCCCATTCTCAGGACTATGTACCCCATCAGCATTCAGCAACTGCGCTATATCAGCGCGACGATTAACAAACAGTCTGGCATTGTACTCATTGGTGATACTTCTGATCTGTTTACCTAAGGCAACAAGCGATTCATCAGTCATATCTTTTTCTCGCAACTGAACAGCCCGTACTCCGGCCTTACAAGCAAGCTCCACCGTTTCTAAGAGAGATCGTTTGTCGGAAGCTTTACGATCTGTGATCAAATAATAACGAAAACTGATACTATTTTTCTTCACGATCCACCTCAATTAGCCCTTCTTCCGGGCTTGAAGCTTTGGCATACAACCTCTTTGGCATACGTCCCGACTCTAGGGCCAGGCGCCCGGCCTCAACGCTTTTCTTCATCGCTTCCGCCATCATTACCGGATGCTTAGCCTGAGATATTGCGGAGTTCATCAATACCGCGTCCATTCCCAGCTCCATAGCAATAGCTGCATCCGAAGCCGTTCCAACTCCCGCATCCACAATAACCGGAACATCCACCAAGTCTTTAATAATACGCAAATTATAAGGGTTTCGGATCCCCATCCCCGAACCAATAGGGGCTCCCAACGGCATTACGGCGGCACATCCCATATCCGCTAATTTACGGCAGGTAATAGGATCATCATTGGCGTAGGGCAGTACTACAAAACCTTCAAGAATGAGTTTTTCGGCAGCTTTTAACAGTTCCGGCACATCGGGGAAAAGGGTTTCATCGTCACCAATAACTTCCAGTTTTACCCAGTTGGTGTCCAGGGCTTCGCGTCCGAGTTTGGCGGTAGTAATAGCTTCTTCGGCGGTATAACATCCCGCCGTATTGGGTAACAAAAAGTAGCCGTCATTCTGGAGGTACTTAAGAATATTTTCACCCTCATCGGTATTTAAATTAGCACGTCGCAAAGCCACGGTCACCATTTCGGTACCGCTGGCCCGCAAAGCTCCCCGCATTGTCTCAGGATCAGGAAATCGACCACTACCCACAATTAATCGAGAATCAAATTTTCGGTCAGCAATTTGTAATGAACTCATAAAACCATATTCCTTTTAGATTTATCCGCCTTGAGTAGCCCGAATTATTTCAACCTTGTCACCGTCGTTTAGCTGATAGTTCTGCCACTGCTCTCGTGCGATGACTGTACTGTTTACAGCAACGGCAACCCCTTTTTCACTGTGTTTAATATCAAAAGACTGAAGTAATTTTTGTAATGTCTCTACTTCCGTCTTTTCCTGTTCTCCATTTACTGTTAATTTCATCACAATATCTCCACTAATTTGCATTAAATCGTTGTGGACGGAAAGGGGCAAGCCAATCCGATACCTCTTCATCCAATATTTCATCAACCAAAGCATAAACGGTTAGCGGCATTAACATAATTCCATGCCGGTAGTGCCCCGTCGCATAATATAATCCCGATATATCACTTTCTCCTATAATGGGTCGGTGATCTTTACCGGCGGGACGCAGACCTGCAACTGTTTCTACCAATGGTAGCTCATAAATAGCCGGTACCATCTCCCAGGCATGCTCTAACAACTCTTTCTGCGCGCCGGCAGTAGGCCGCTTATCGAACCCTTGCTCTTCGGCTGTTGCTCCAAGACGAAGTGTTCCATCTTCTTTTGGTACCAGATACATCCGCGGGGATCTAATAATACCTTTGAGCTGACAGTCATCCGTTTTTTCCATCGTTATAATCTGTCCTTTTTCCGGTCTAATGGGAGGTAACTGCTGACCAGGAATACCAGCGAGTTGTTGCGACCAACAACCGGCTGCTACAACAACCCGATCAGCAGCATAGGTCTCCTCTTCCGAAATAACGCTCATCACGGCCTCTCCTTTAATTTCAACTTCCTCAACTTTTGTATGGTCTTTGACCATACCACCCATCTTTTCAAAAGCTTTTTTCATCGCCTTTAACAACTTTCTATTATCAATCTGGGCATCATCAGGCAGCCACAATCCTGACACCACATTGGGTGACAACAATGGTTCCCGCTCCCGGGCTTCCGTGCCGGTTACCATTTTCACATCCAGTTTCAACTCTTTTCTAAATTCACACAAACGCTTGAGCTTCTCTGTATCATCGCGATCGATGCCGGCCATCAGGGTACCACAGGAATCAAGGACAGGTACATTTTCTGTATCCTCAGAAAGTTCATCCAACAAACGGGGATACATATTCAAGCTCTGTTCACCAAACCGCATAAGCTTGATCTCTTCAAAACTCACCTCAGCATAGGGTGCTAACATACCGCCTGCCACCCAACTGGCCTCTTTTCCTATTTCTCCTTTCTCATAAATTGTAACCTTTGCACCGCGGCGTACTAGCTGCCAACCGATACCCAGACCGATGATACCACCGCCGATAATTGCTATATGTTCTGTCTTTTTACTCATAATCATTTTTATTAACTGTTAAAACGTACATCTGTTATTTCAAATAGCGGCCATTGTACGCCTACGGTCCATGCCCCCACGAAAATACCAACCCACCAAATAACCATGAGTCCATCTGCGGACGAAAAACCGGGCTGATAATAATATGTTCGCTGTACACTATTATTAAAACGACGTGCTTCCATAGCAACAGCGATACGCTGTGCTCTTCTGATGCTCTGGGCCAGTAGTGGAATAGCATATCGTCGAATTCTCTGCCACCACCCATTCAATCCTCTTTTTGACCTAACGCCTCTCACCTTATAGGCTTTTTGTAATGTCTTAAACTCTTCATAAATAAGAGGCAATAAACGCAATGATGCCATAAAGCCATATGCATATCGCGGAGGCAACCTCAACTGCTGCATCATAGAATAGAACAGTAAGACCGGTCGGGTTGTAAGGGCGAAAAGCAACCCAATTAACCCAAAACTGAGGGCACGGAATCCAATATGTACACCTCTATAAAAACTTTCCCGGGTTATCACCGCCGGCCCCCATTGCCACCATACCGTATCTCCCTTTCCGAAGAGGATCATCGAAGCCCCCGTTGAAAAAAATATAAACAGTAAAGGTAGCACAAACAGTAGTACCTTTCCTTTTGGCTGTCCCGTCCCCAATAGCAGCATTCCGGCGAATCCTACTACCAGAGGTATCATAACATTAATATTGTGGATAAAGAGTATCACAAGAATTCCACCCATCATAAGTACTAGTTTTAGCGATGGGTTGATACGAGAAATCCACGACGAGTACTTTTCTTTATACAGCATGGCTTTTACCCTCTATTTCTTGAAAGCGATTCCCAACATAATCAGCCTGTAGCTCCCCATCTTCAATCTCCCAAACACGCGTGGCGTACCTCTGTATAATATGTGGTTCATGAGTAACCATTAACAGCGACGCACCTTGTTTACGATACCTCTCCAGTTCCTTGAGAATAGTAAAAGTATTGCCTGCATCCTGCCCGAACGTAGGCTCATCTAGCAATAACAATTTGCGATCTGCGACCAATACGGATGCTACACTAAGACGACGTTGTTGACCTGTAGATAACCGGTAGGGATTTTCATCAGCCAATGCCTTTAGGCTAAACTGCTTTAAGATATGCTCTACCTTTATACCTATTTGTTGATCTGGGAGCTGCTCTTTCCGCAACGTAAAAGCTACCTCCTCATATACACTTTGAGCAACAAACTGCAGCTCCGGATTTTGAAAAATAAAACCGATCTCTGATGCCAATTCTGTAGTATCACTAATATGCTGGCCCTGCAATTGGGCTGATCCCTTTGTAGTGATTAATTTCATCAAAGCCATCAACAACGAACTCTTGCCTGCGCCATTAGGACCGGTAATAGTAATCCATTCTCCCTCCTGAACCTGAACGTTGGGCATGGTAATACAAGTTTTCTCATTATAAAATCCTTTGAGATGTTTGATATCGAGCAATGGGGGTTCAGAATCATTTGGGAAATTGGTATTAGATTCTACCTCTATTTGATATCCCTGATCATGAACACCCCAGCTCTCTGCATGCCAGATTCCATATCTATCCAGTAACGAGCGATGATTCTGTTGTACCTCCTCTGGAGAACCATCAACTACCAAAGCTCCTTCTTGATCCAGTACCAAAACCCGGTCTACAAATTCGATAATCTCTTCAATTTTATGCTCAACTATTAACAATGTTTTATCACGACCTAACGTACGTACATGCTGCCAAATCTCAGATGTCCCTTCCGGATCCAGTAAGGCAGTAGGCTCATCCAGTACCAGCGTATCCGGTTCTAGGGCCAGAGCTGAAGCCAATGCCAGTCGTTGTTTCTGCCCCTGCGATAAGGATGAAATAGGCCGATGAGCTTCTGCAAAATCCAATCCAACTTGCTGTAAGTAGTAATCGATTTCACGCGCCATATCAAAAGTCGGCACCCCCATGTTCTCCAACACAAAAGCGATCTCCTCATCTACATAAGGCATACAAAACTGCGAATCGGGATCTTGAAATACATAGCCCCATGAGTCTAAGGTCTTTCGCTCTTTCCATTCAACAGGCTCTTCAATAGCCTCAGGAATAAGCCCTGTTATCACCTTCAGCAGGGTAGACTTTCCTGAACCTGAAGGCCCTAGCAACAGCACTTTTTCTCCCCTTGGGATACTTAGTGACAAACCATCAAACAGCAACGAATTTCTACTCGAAAATCGTACCCTCAAGTCCTTTAAATGAACTGCCAAATGTTTCGTATCGCTATGTGATACAGATGCTTTCATATATTAATTCAAGTCTACCGTTGCAGTACCCACCGGACGAACCAGATCGGCTACACCGGCATCTTCCAGAGCTGAAACTAACCAGTGGGCCATCCAGCCGGCAATAATGATGGCACCAGACAATCGAAATAGAATCAATAGGGAAAGATTCCATATAGCAAGGTCACCGATGTAGCCCTGCAATAAATCCAACAAAAGAGATCCAGCTGTTGCTGCCGCCGCCGCTGCTACAGCCACCCCGATAGAATACTTGCAATATCCTCTCGCGGCAAATACCATCTCTGAGGCCAGCCCCTGAGCCACTCCCGACAACAAAACTGCCAAGCCCCACTCGGAACCCATAAAAAATTCGCCCGAAGCTGCTGCAACCTCTGCTAATAACCCTACCCCCGGTTTTCTAATAAGCAGGAAAGCGACCGTTGCTGCAATAAACCACATACCATAAATCAATTGCTCAAGATGCATACCAAGCGGCTTTATAGCGTAGTATAGAGGCCCCCATAACTTATAAATCACCCCAAAAACAAGGGCTATAACTGTGGTGACTAAGATGTCAGAAAGTTTAAGTTTGTATCGTTTCTTCATCGTTTTATTCACCTATGCCGGAACAGCATTCTTAGGTTGACGGGGCCACTGTTCCATCTCATATGCACTGTCCCAAAACTTCCACTCCATTTGGGAAGAACGCACAAAAGCATGTATCATCTGCTTTCGGCGGCGATTGGGCTCCTCTTCCGCAACCCGGTTTGTTATTGCAATTGCCTTTTCAACGCTATCATTAAACTTTTCTCCTGCATAGGTATTGATCCAATCTTGATAGGGGTTTTCAAGAGCAGCATGTTCATAAATATGAAGTCCTACCTCACGATATATCCAAAAACACGGAAGTAGCGCTGCTATGGCAATGGCATTATCTCTCATCGTTGCCGTGGCAAGTAAATAATTAGTATATGCAAAACAGGAAGGCGACTTTTGCAAGGGACTTCCCGCATCTAACTTTTCGTAAAACTCGCCATGCAGCTCTCGCTCTACATCAATAGCATTGGTCGCAAAATTCAGGAACTGACGAGCTTGTTCATTGCTGTCCGACCGAATACCTGCCAGTGAAAGCGCTCGTGAATAATCAGACAGATATAAAGTATCCTGCTTCAGGTAAAAAGTGAATACCTCTTCCGATAAGGTACCATCCGTCAATTCTTTTATAAATGGCAGTTCTAATATATGATCATAGATAGGTTCAATTTCTTGCCAAAGCTTGTCAGTAAATTCCATTCCTTTTCAATACTTTATGTTTAGATACTAGTTCCAAAATTGGTGAAAATGATGTAGCGGGCCACCGCCTCTCCCAATATCATATTGACTACCTGCCGAAATAGCCTGCGTGATATACAGCTTTGCCTGTTCAACAGCTTTAGGCATAGAATATCGCTTTGCCAGGAACGCAGCAATAGCTGAAGAGAGGGTACAACCTGTGCCGTGGGTATTATCTGTTTCTATGCGTTTTGCCTTAAACTGGTGCAGCTCCGGGTCTTTTGATGCTATCGCCAAATAATCGATACTTTCTTGCTTCTCGAAATGTCCGCCCTTAAGTAGTACTCCCCCAGCACCGGTTTCTAAGAGATCCTGAACCGCCTTTTTCATCGACTCATGACCGTTTATATCACACCCCAGTAATCGTTTAGCCTCTGGAATATTTGGAGTAATAAGATCTGCTAATGGAAACAGTTCTTCTCTTATTACTTCGATGGCCTCATCTTGTATAAGCTGAGCACCACTTTGAGCAACCATAACCGGATCTAACACAATATTCTTCAGATCATGTTTTTTAATGCGATCTGCAACTACTTCCATTAGAGTTCCGGTAAATAACATTCCTATCTTAACTGCATCTACTTCAAAATCCTCTACCACCACATCAATTTGGTCTTTTAAAAACTGGGGCGGCACCTCATGAATAGCACGCACCTCTTGTGTGTTCTGAGCCGTAAGAGCAGCAAAAGCGGACATTCCATAACATCCCAATGCAGAAATGGTCTTAAGATCTGCCTGTACGCCGGCCCCTCCTCCACTATCAGAGGTGGCAATGGTCAATACCTTATCATACGTCTGTTTCGAATTATCTTGCATAAAACTAAGATCCCTTAAAGTGTTTGAACTCTTGTTCTTTAATTTCTACCGATGCCCCACTCCGTAACATTCCAACCTCAGAATCACCTTCACTAACACTTCCTATCTGATGTAGGATGGTGCCAAAATTCTGTTTGTACCTCTTTTGTAAATCCTTAACGCCATCTTTGGCTACTGTCAATAGGAGCTTATAATCCTCTCCTCCAACCACCGCAAACTCCTGTGCCTGTTCATGAGTACCATCCTTTTCATAAAAAGATCTGAAAGCACGCGACAATGGAAGCTGTTCTAACGCGATTTTAATACGACAGTGACTTTGATGGGCTATGTGGTAAGCATCTCTTAACAACCCATCAGAAAGATCAATCATTGCATGTACCGTTTTTTCTTGGGCCAGCCACTGCCCTTTTTCAACTTCCGGTTCAGGTTCCTGATGTCGCCCTAATAGCTGCTGGCGCACTGATTTCGCTAGATGGGTATATTGATCTGGATGTGATAGTATTTCAAAACCGGCTGCTGAATCTCCCACAGTTCCGGTAACACATAAAATATCACCGACTTCTGCATCGCTGCGCAGCTTTACCTGCTGCGGTTTCCCAACACCGATAATTGTAATATTTATAATAATGTCATTCTGTGAACGAGTAGTATCGCCTCCCAATAATGAAATGTCATACTCTTGGGCAAGAGCAACTAATCCATTTCGGAACTGCCTTAGCCAATTTACAGATAACTCTTTGGGCAGAGCCAAGGATACGTAAAAACCGGTAGGCCTACCACCCATGGCAGCAATATCGGAGAGATTTATAGCCAGTGCTTTGTAGCCCAAAAAACGGGGGGAAATTTCTTGGCGTCTAAAATGGACATGCTCTACAATAAGGTCTGTACTTATAAGCTGCTTAAGTCCTCTGGGCCCCTCTGTTACAGAGCTATCATCTCCTATACCGATCTCATTGGGCGAAGATGATGAATTGGCAAAGAGAGCAATAATCTGCTCTTCAGACAAGTCACCTATATTTGGGGATGTCAGCGAATCAGCCATATAAATTATTATGCTGCTCGCCGCCAGAAAGAGGCAGGAAAAATCAGTACTAATGATTTGTCGTTTCCCTCCGCTGGTACTAACCAGATCAGGTAGCCAGGATGTCATCTCAGCTGCATTCCTACAGCACTCCTAACGACAAGCAATACTTAATTCTAAATAGTAGGTGAAGCTATCCTTTTATCGCATGCAATGCAAGCCCCTGCCTTAGGGATAAAAGGCTTTTAAACGGTTACTTAACCTGTCTTCTTTGCAAGATATTTTTCAACCACTTCCTTAAACTGCTCATATGACCTTGGAAGAGGATCCAGTTTTTCGCCTTCAATAAAGAAGGTAGGAGTAGAATTCACTCCTCGCCTTTTGCCTTCCTCCTTTTCCTGCATAACAGCTTTTTGGGTTTCCGCCGCATTCAAATCATTGCGAAACTTTTCCATATCAAGGCCTATTTTTTTAGCATAACCTTCAAATATAGGTGCAGGGTTAACAGAATTTGACCAATACCTTTGATTATTGTAAAGCATATTGTGCATCTCATAGAACATCCCCTGATTACCGGCAGATTCTACTGCTCGTGCAGCAAGAGCAGCAAATTGATGCATATTTAAGGGATAATGCTTTAACTTGAGCTCGACTTGGTCGCCAAACTCTTTCTTTATTTTCTTAACAATAGGATGGTACTGCCCACATGCCGGGCACTGATAATCGCTAAACTCAGTGATAGTAATTTTAACATTGTCAGAAGAATCACTTTGGGCCTGAACTGTCCCTATTCCCATCAACACTACAGCGGTTACAAAACATATACTTATAATTTTTCTCATCAGTTCTTTCCTCATTTAAAAATATTATTATTTCGTTTTCCACAAACGATTGTCATCGATATATCTTTCAAAATTATTTTTGGACTGATACTTCTTCAATCATCTTAAGACGCATCTGCTTGAACTCATCCCCTTTATCCCACCTTTGCATCTCCTCAGCATTTAGAATTCTATATCCCGCATTAAAAAAGAGCTGCACATCCTGTACCATTCCAGAAAGATCCCAATACTCATTTATTTCATCATTCACAGAATGATAATTTGCATTCTGCAAACTGTCCACAGTTTCCGCATACCCCTCAGGTTTATCCACATACTCTGTTCCCGAGTTAGGGAAAATAGCGGGAATACCCTTTTTCGCTAGGGGAAAGTGGTCAGATCGATAAAAATATCCTCGGTCAGGATGGGGATCTGGCTTCACTTTTCGACCATTCTCTTCTGCCAAATCTTCAATTGTATCGCTTACACTATTTCGTCCATAGCCAATAAGCACCAAATCTTTGGTCTTCCCATAAACGTTCATCCCATCAAGATTAATATTCGCTGTAACTTTGCCGGGATGTACCGTTGGATTTTGAGCCCAATACTTTGATCCTAACAAACCAACCTCTTCGGCTCCCACAAACAGGAATAAGGTGCTACGCTTTAGTTGAGGCTGCAGTTTTTTATATCCCCTCGCGATATTTAATACTGCACTAACTCCTGCAGCATTATCCAAAGCACCATTATTAATAGAATCTCCTTTCACCGGCTGGGTAATACCTAAGTGATCATAGTGAGCAGTATAAACAAGGTGCTCATCTTTCAACTCATTACTACTTCCTTCTATTAATCCAAGGACATTTTGAGCTTCTTGTTTACGATACGTAGCAGACAACTCTAAGTTTAATGACAATCCATTAAGAGGTACCGGTTCAAAATCACGACTTTCAGCAGCTTTAAGCTGCTCTTCCAACTTCAAACCTGCACTTGCAAACAAGGCTTTGCTTGCTTCTTTGGTCAACCAACCGTTAAACTTTGTATTAGAACCTTTAAGCGACTTGTCACCACGCATATAAAAACGTTCTCGACTCCAGCTGTTGGCCACAACGCTCCATCCATATCCAGCTGAAGGAGTGGTATGAATAATTAATACTCCTGCAGCCCCCATTTCACGGGCCTTTTCATACTTGTAGTCATACCGGCCATAATAGAGCCTGGTATCTCCTTTAAAGAGTGCAGGATCATCGCTGGGATCATTATTCTTAACTACTAATACCTTTCCTTTTACATCTGCTTCTTTAAAATCATCCCAGTTCTCTTCTGGTGCCTGAATACCAAAACCCACATATACTAACTCTGAATCCTCAACGGATACCTCTTCTGACAGGTTACTGGGCCAAGCCATAAAATCACTGTAATAATCAAAACTATGGATAGTATTACCATTTTTACTGATCGTTATGCGCGTATCCTGATCCGTCTTCTGCCCAATCAAGGGTACATTTTGCGTATAACTCCCATCAGGCATTCCACCTTTAATATCATACTCTTTTAACTTTTTGACGAGGTAGTCTATTGTTTTCTTTTCACCTATGGTCCCTGTACTTCGACCTTGAAACTCATCGGAAGACAACACCTCAATAGGCTTCATCAGACTCTGCTTAGTAATAGTCTTGGCAACCTCCTCAACTGGCGATTGCATGCAAGCCACACTTATAATTAATATAATTGCAACAGAAAGTAGTTTTTTCATTTTTATATTCTCCAATTGATTATTGATATAAGGTCAGTAAACAATATTTGTCCACACAAGGAAGCAGGTCAAAATGTAACATATTTTTCAATGATTGCTAATTAATCTCTACTCCTTCTTATCATGCCAATGCGACTGACCATAATATCCCAATAAAAGGAAGATAGTACCAAAGCCGATAAATAATAGTATGCGCCATATAGCCTGTAACTTCGAAAGATCAACTAAAATAGTTTCCCGACAACCAGAAAAACAGTTGCCATAGCTGTAATTCGCAGCCGCTTGCCATAATACAGAAAGCTTAACACCAACAGGATAATAGCATAGCCTCCCCAAGCTATTGTCACCAATACCTGTCCGTCTTCTAATCCCGAAAACTTTTGATATAACCAACACAAAAAGAAACATCCCAACTCCCAATCCAATGGCACTTCTGATAGGTGGATTTAAACATCCCTGATCAATGGAATACTTAAATAGAAATGCTACACCAATTAGCAACAATCCTATTCCAATACGGTTAAGCCATTCTTCACCGATTTCAAAACTACCGATATCCCGATTACTGCTTTTACTCTCTACAGAAATAACCTTGTTTGACCTGTGGTTAGCTGTAGAGGTCTTTGCTGTTTGAGCCTCTTCTATAAAGCTCTCTTAGAGAGTAGCAAGTTGGTGTTCGAGTTCCTTAATTCGCTCTTCTAATTTGGCAACTCGCTTTTGTAGATTATTATCTGCCGGATCCGACATCGTATAAATTTAAGCATCTTGGTGAATTCATATAAAAAAATTTCTGCTTCTTCTCTATTTATCGCACATTATTATTGCTATACTTTTACTAATAAACGCTTTAAAATATGAGTATAATTAGAAACAAACATATTCTCATTACCGGCGGTGCCCATGGTATAGGGCTGTTACTAGCAGAAAAAGCACTTAAAAAGGGCGCAAAATCATTGGTTATATGGGATGTCAATGAAGAGTACCTTGCAAAAGCTCATGAACAGCTTAGTACATTTGAAGCACCCATTCACTGTTTCACTGTTGATATTTCTAAATATGAGCAAATTTATCAAACAGCTGAACAAACATTGCAAGATATTCCACATGTTGATCTTCTAATTAACAACGCAGGTATTATAGCAGGAAAGAATTTTGATGAATTAATCCCGGAAGATATTGAACAAACTATTGGCGTTAATCTGCTTGGGATGATACATACTACCCGATCTTTATTGGGCGGACTTAAAAAATCTTCTTCTGCACATATTGTGAATATTGCTTCGGCTGCAGGATTAATGGCCAACCCTGGGATGTCTGTATATGCCAGCAGCAAATGGGGAGCGATTGGCTGGTCAGAGTCTCTACGTATTGAACTTAGCAAATCTGAGGCCAATATTAACGTTACTACAGTAGAACCCAGCTATATAGATACCGGTATGTTTGAAGGCGTTTCGGCACCATTGCTCACCCCTATTTTATCTCCGGATGATATTACTAATCGTATAATAAAAGCAATAGAACATAATAAAATTCATTTGCGAGCACCATTTATGGTAAAACTGTTGCCTTTTTTACGGGGCATCTTACCCACGAAAGTATTTGATTTTGTAGCTGGTAAACTATTCCGGGTCTACCAATCAATGGATACATTCACCGGACGAAAAGAACAGGGAGTAAGATGAAAGAAATAGTTTCTACTCAACAAAACTACTTCAAAAAAGGAAAACCAAAAGAGGTTTCTTACCGAAAAGAACAACTGCGTAAACTAAAAAACACTCTTAAAAGTAATGAAAAGAGGATTTTTGAAGCGTTAGATGCTGATTTAAAGAAGCCTTATTTCGAAACTTATGAAACAGAGCTACTTATTTCGTACCAGGAAATTGATCATATTCTTACTAACTTAGACCGTTGGGCTAGACCGCAAAAAGTAAGCGGCTCCCTTTTTAATTTTCCTTCCCAAAACTATATCTACCAACAACCATACGGGGTTTCGCTGGTTATTGGGGCATGGAACTATCCCCTTCAGTTAACACTTAATCCTGCCCTTGGTTCAATGGCTGCCGGCAACTGCACCATTTTAAAACCTTCAGAACTGGCACCCAATACCTCCAGCTTATTAGCAGAACTTATTAACAATACTTTCAATGCCGGATACCTTAAAGTAATAGAGGGAGATGCTGAAACCACACAAGAAGTTTTGAACCAACCCCTTGATTATATTTTCTTTACCGGAAGCAGTAGAGTAGGTAAAATCATTATGAAGTCTGCTGCCAAACAGCTGACCCCTGTTACCCTTGAACTGGGTGGTAAATCTCCTGCTATAGTCGATAAGAACACCGACCTTTCCATAGCTGCCAAACGTATTGCCTGGGGTAAATTTATTAACGCAGGTCAAACGTGTGTGAGTCCTGATTATGTGTACGTCCATCAATCGATTGAAGATAAATTCTGCCAATTATTACAAGATTATATCGCTGAATTTTACGGTTCCGATCCACAGCAAAGCTCTGACTATGCTCGCATTATTAACAATGATCATTTTGAACGTTTAACTAACTTAATCAGCCCCCAAAACATATATCATGGTGGCAATACCGATCCATCCGACCGATATATTGAACCAACCATACTTACTGGCATTGGGTGGAATGATGAGGTGATGGAAGAAGAAATATTTGGTCCCATACTACCCATTCTAACTTTTAAAAAGCTGGATCAAGTTATTGAACCTATTAACAACTATCATTCTCCATTAGCGCTCTATATTTTTAGTGACAGTAAAGAGAAACAGGAAACACTGATTCAATCTATCTCTTTTGGTGGTGGTTGTATTAATGATACTATTGCCCATCTCGGTAATTTAGAGCTTCCCTTCGGTGGCATTGGCAACAGTGGATTTGGTAACTATCACGGCAAATCTAGCTTTGACCTTTTTTCTCATTCTAAAAGTATAATGAAAAAAAGAAACTGGCCAGAAGTTCCCCTGAGATATCCACCTTATGATGGAAATTTGAAATGGTTAAGAAAGCTATCAAAACTATTATGACAGATTCTTTTCAAGCCTTAGTAGTTGAAGAAGACGACGGCACGTTTAGGCGAAGTATCAAAGAATTAGATATTGAGGACCTGCCTAAACACGATACCCTGGTTAAAGTGCACTACTCCTCTTTAAATTATAAGGATGCCCTTTCGGCTTCAGGCAATAAAGGGGTTACTAAAGAGTATCCACATATCCCTGGTATCGATGCTTCTGGCATTGTAGAAGAAAGTGAAAACTCCTGCTTTGAATCTGGAGATAAAGTCTTGGTTACAGGGTATGATCTTGGACAAAACACCTTCGGCGGTTTTGGCGAGTATATTCGCGTACCTTCAGATTGGATTGTGCCCCTACCTGAAAATCTTAGCCTTCGGGATAGTATGATATTGGGCACAGCCGGTTTTACTGCCGCTATCGGTATCCATCATCTACGTCATAATGCCATCACTTCTGAAAACAGTCCTATTTTGGTTACCGGAGCCACCGGTGGTGTAGGGTCTATGGCTGTTGCCATACTTGATCAGTTGGGATATAAAGTGACTGCTGCAACGGGCAAAATGGATCAAAAATCATTTTTGAAAGAAATTGGAGCTACTAGAGTCATTCATCGAGAAGAGGTACAAGATAATTCAGGACGCATGCTCCTTAGCAGCAGATGGGCCGCTGCTATTGATACCGTTGGGGGTAACATGCTTGACACTACACTGCGTCAAACCCAACATAATGGTGTAGTAGCGTGCTGTGGAAATGTGTTGGGCCACGAACTAAATACCAATATATATCCCTTTATCCTACGGGGGGTTCACTTGGCAGGGATGGATAGTGGAAACTGTCTTATGAATATGCGCAAAAAACTATGGGATAAATTAGCTACTCGCTGGAAACCCAAAAAGCTTGCAAAAATAGCAAAGGAGTGCTCACTCGATGCACTAGACAAAGAAATCAAGACTATATTAAAAGGCGGTCAAATAGGACGAGTTCTAGTAAGAATATGCGACTAAGCTGTTTTATTAAGGGGTTGTGCTGAAGCTGCTTTGTTCTGCACCGACCCATTTAATGCCTTACTCAATGGTTCTTTTAAGTCTCCCCCGGTTATAGGCTTAGTCAAAAATTCAACACACCCTGTTTTTTGGGCCCGTTCATATTGATATCGATCTGAACTCCCCGATAAGTAAATAACCGGTACATCCGATTCTTCTCTTATCTTTTGGACTGTTTCAATACCGTCTAGATCTCCATCCAATGAGATATCCATGATAACCACATCCGGATTGAGTTCTGAAACCTTATCTAACGCTTCTAGGCCGCTTTCAGCTTTCCCCACAACATCATGTCCTAACTTTTGGATAAGCCGCTCCTCAACCATTGAAAGAAGTAAATCATCTTCTACTATAAGTATCCGACCGTTCGATTTGCTACTCATTCTCCTATTGCTAAACAATTAACCCATGTTACGGACCGCTTCCGCAACATTAAAATTCTTTAATGAAAATTAATTAAAAAATCTTAACATTCAAAGTGATTTCCCATTTAAAATCATTGGTTGAATATTTATAAATAATGGGAGTACTGAAGAGCTCTACTCACGAATAAGCATCACCAACTTATTCCCCGCATGCCATTTTCCAAACTAAATCTATTTCAATAGCATCAGTAAATAAATTACGCATCCCTCTCAGCATCTCAATTATGCATCACAAGCTCGTATAAAACTATAATGTCTATTTAATTTAAAAATATCAACTCAATAATAGACTTTTTACTCTTAAATTTATCCCTCTCCTTCAAAAGCTGAAATAATTCTATCTCAATCTTTTGCGTTTATACTGTGAAAAAGGAGTGATACCTAATTAGATGAGTGCAATTTTTTTTCAGAGGTTTAAATAGGGTATAAAAAAAGCACATTTCCACTTATCAAAAATGTTTATCTGACGATAATAAAATTTGAAAGGCTGGGAACCTAAATTCTTGTATATACGGAAGGTATCATTTCGTATTCCTTTACCATATCGTAATCCAAGATAACTACTTAAAAAAGCGATATATATTATTCTAAATAACTTACTGGCAGAATCTCTAAACTAGTTTTTGAGTCCTTTAGCAAATATGCAGTTTATAGAAAAACACAGAACTATTATTTCACTTTTACTAGGCGGGACTCTCAGTATATTTGTAATTATTGGCTGGAACATAAAAGAAGAGGGGCTTAAGACCTCCCTAAACGATAAAGTATCTGACACCTCACATTTAATAGCACAGCAGTTTCAAGATGCTATTTCGGAAGATGTTGACAAATTAAAGAATCTCAAAAAACGACTGGAAATAACAAACGGTTCTTATTTCAACTATTGGAATAAAGACGCCTCGCTTACCATAGAACAAGATTCTACTTTCAAATTTATTGAGTGGATCAACGACTCGGGGATTATTAAACGTGTTGAACCTTACATTGATAACAAAGAAGCAATAGGACTGGATATCACCACACTTGATTATAGATATCCAGACTGGAGTAAAGCTCGTAAAGATTCTCTTTTCAACCTTACACATTGGTTAGAATTAGTGCAAGGTGATCATGCCTTTCTTGTTGACGCACCGGTGTATATTCAAGATCAGTTCCATGGTACTATTACAGCGGGTATAGACCCTTCGCCTCACTTTGATAAAACACTTAATACTTTTGATGAATACCATGTACTGATACAAGATGACAGAGGGAACAACTTTTATTCCTTTGGTGATTCCACAGGGACAGCACAACTGCACGAGTTCCGTGCTATTCAAAAGATATCATTTGGTGATGCAAGCAACAGCGTCTGGATAGCCACAATTACCCCTAATCATCTATTTAAAAAAGCAAATTCTACCAAATCCAATACTTTTTCTCTCATATTAGCCCTCGTGCTTTGTGGACTCGTTTCAATAAGTTTTTTCTTTGGATTAAAATCACTAGCCGCCGAAAACTCTCTCCTCAAAACTAATAAAAGGCTTCGGTCACTTATAGATTCCTCCCCGCTGGCTATTTGTGTTATTAATACCCATGGCATTGTTACGGATTTCTGGAATTCAGCTGCTGAAAATATGTTTGGGTGGAAAAGTGAAAACGTTGTCGGTCATTTATTACCTCTCATAGATGAAAAAGAAATTGAAGACTTTAAAGAACTTATCCAAAATAGCATTAAAAAAGGAGGACTTACCAATAAGGAGATTATTAAAGAACGAAAAGATGGCTCTAAAGGGATTTTTATGCTAAATATTGGGATGATTTCCGGAGGGGAAGAAATGCTCGTACTGCTTGAAGACATTACTGAAGTAAAACAATACCAGCAAAAAATTAAAAAATCTCTTAATGAAAAAGAGTTTCTGCTTACAGAAATTCACCACCGCGTAAAAAATAACTTAGCTATTATCGTTGGCCTTATTGACCTACAGAAAGATCGTATTTCTGATGAACAGATCATACCGATACTTAATGAAACTCAAAGCCGAATCCATTCAATTTCAGGGGTCCATGAATTATTATACCAGGCAGACGATTTCACTGAGATTTGTTTGGGTGAATATGTAGACAAACTTCTGGATAAGTTACAACAAACCTATCAAGGTACAGAACGCCCTGTTCTCATCTCAAAAGAAATTGGCAGCTTTGGCGTAAATATTAATCAGGCTGTACCTCTTGGCTTACTTATCAATGAACTTATTACCAACTCCTTTAAGCATGCCTTTTCAAACACCCAAATTCCCAAAATTACCCTTAGCATTGATCAAGAAGATGAGGTTATAAAAATTCATTACCAAGATAATGGAGAGGGCTTAGACCAAAAAGTATTTGAGGGAAAAAACTCATTAGGGCTAAACCTTGTCAGAACCCTAATAAAACAACTGGGAGCTAATTACAAACTTAGCAGTAGTAATAATCCAGGGTTTGGCATCCATCTTGAATTTTCCGTTAGTGGAAAGGGACCACATTCAAATATTTGATTCCACCTACCTTCTCTTGGGAGAAATTCGTATTCGCTCTATAAGAATGGTTGCCATGATTCAACTTCATAGTCTGATTCTAAAATCCACGGCCGGTAATTTCGATTTTCAGCACGTTTTAATACGCTTTCATGTATTACCGGAACCTCTCTCCTGCTCTCAGGCCAATAGCGTACCTCCTTTCGATATAGTTTGTTAATACCATTACTCCTTGAATCATGCATTATGCCAACAGCATCGGGTTCATATTGGATTCGTTCCTTATCATACATTTTTAACCCATGCTTGACAGCCTTTCTACACATCCAATTTAATGAAATATCAGAAAGAGCGTGCTCTTGATAACCGCCTCCCACATCCGTATGCATGCCGGGAAACCAAACCTGCTCTAAGGATTGATAGTCTTTTACACGAGATCGCCACAGAGCTGGGTGAAAAGTTTTACGCTTATCATCAACTGCTAAGGCATGGTAAGCATTCTCTACACTTTCACTAAGCCGAAGGTTATGGAATCGATGTTGAAAAAAAGGTATTTGGTCTAAAAGTACGCTCACCGACTGGATAGGAAAACCCAACGCTGATACCGTATCGAAACATCCCATAAAAGTAATACGTGCCCACATTGTGTGGTGCTTATCAATAAAACGACGAGCCTGTGCCTTACGGCGCTCTTCATTACTTACTTTATAGATCTCATAGGCTTCAGTAATAAGATCGGGGCGTGATTTGGGTAGTATCCCAAAATAATGGACCAAACTCGACAAACTGCGTACCGTAGCTGCACCTCTGCTAAAGCCAATCAAAAAAATCTTATCTCCTGCCTCAAAATTTTCAAACAAAAAGCGATAACAATCTTTAATGTTTTTTGATATTCCAAAACCTGAAAGCATACCCAACAAACCCGAATCGTGCGTGCCCAAACCGGGATCGTAATATACTATCTGATCCTCCGTCCGGTCTTCGATTATATTAAAGATCTTATACACATTCGTATTATGACCAACACCTCCCTCCTGGCCTGTTCCATCAGATAGTATGACAATATTTTTAGGCATCTCCTTCTCCCTCTTTAACTCTAAAATTTCCCACTAATGCTCCAAGATGATTAATGCTTCGTCAATACTTTGTATTCAAAAGTTCGAATCTACAAAATTGCAGATAATAAATTTACGGAAACATTCATAATCAATATATATAATAATATTAGTACAACTTACGGAATCTGGTTGATATGATTGCAAATATAAGAACAAGTTAAGAAATTGTTTATTTATTAATCTCATATTAAATTAGCTTTTAGAAGCTGTATTTTCGCTTTCCGAATACCAATGTATATTGCTTGTGTAAACATAAGTCATAATTTTCAGCTAAGGTTTCCGGGAAAAAAACATGCTCAAATCACTGTTTAGAGATAATCCTTCTCCAATGTTTATTCTCAGGAAAAGGACGTTGGATATTATGGAAGTTAATGAAGCAGCTATTGAGACCTATGGCTATGATAAACCTTCATTTAAGGATAAAAAATTAACGGATCTACTTTCATCTGATTACGCTTCCGAGTATCAATCCGCGGAGCAAATAGATACCAAAGCTGTGCATATCAGTGGCGACCACATCCATGAGACGGCGATGGGCAACCTACTACCGGTCAAACTATTGATTCAGCCCCTGAATTACAGGCAACATGATGCATATTTGGTTAAAGCGATGCTGTTAAAACAGACATCGGATTACCAATGGGTGATAGATAAAACAGAGCAAGAGTTGAGTCAGCATTTGGCCAACAGCCCGTTGGGATATATTATTTGGGACGACCAATTTCACCTTAAGAAAATATCCCCTGAAATCACCGAGTGGTTTGATGTTACCGAAGATGAGCTCATTGGTGAAAAACCCCTCGCCCTGGTCCTTGGCCAGTTAGAAGCCCATGACTTTATGGAGGTTAAAGAAAGAATTGATGCCCTTTATAAAGGGCGAACCAACAATAACATCATGGAATTTGGGGTACAAACTACTGATGAAGAAACCAAATACCTGAAACTCTACAACTCTGCCCTCAAAGATCAAAAAGGTAATTTGGTTTCGGTTTTGTCACTTGTTGAAAATCAGACAGAACTGATAACCTCTATTAAACTACAGGATTTACAAGCTGAAATCATTCAAAATGCCACCGACTTTGTCTGTCTGATTGGACCTGATGGCAATATCAAATACCTTAATCCTGCCGGTCGAAGATTAATGGGGGTTGATGAAGAGTTCGATATTAGCTCTACTTATATTAAAAAGTTTTTTACAGATGAATCGTACCATCGTATGGTAAGTACAATACTTCCTAAAGCAGCAGAACGAGGATCCTGGAAAGAAGAGCTGAAATTACGAACTACTAATGGGGATAATATCCCAGTCTCTACCGTTATCTCTGTTCATAAAAATGAGGGTGGAGAAATTGAATATTACTCTACTATTAGCAGAGATATAAGTACAGAAAAAAGAATTATCTCGGAACTCCGTACCAAAAGCCAAAAGCTTGAAACAGCCATGGAAAGTAAAGAAGTTGGCTTTTGGCAGTACCATGTTGATGAAGAGCGTATTGAGCTTGATCACGACTGGCTTCAGGAAAAGCTTGAGTATGATGAAATCGACTTAAGCAGTTATGAAACCTGGAAAGAACTTATTCATCCCGATGACTGGCCCGAGGCATCACAAAATTTTTGGGACACCGTAACTGGGAAGATTGATGGTTTACAAGATGAACTGCGTCTAAAAAAAGCAGACGGAAGTTATCTCTGGATATTAAGCCAGGCAAAAGCAACGGACCACGATGAAGAGGGCAATGTTACCAAACTCAGTGGTATCCATCTTGATATCCATGAATGGAAAAGAGAATAATTGTAATCTTACCATCATCTGCTGTACAAACGTTGATGATGCTATTATACTTGATGACTCCTACCTATTAGATGAGAGAGGACAAAAGGAATATCAAGCCGATACCATCCAAGACCTCAAAAAAATTGTTGATAAATTAGTCGATGAGGGTAAAGGCAACTGGCCGGTAAGGAATATGCCTTTGGAAACCAATACTTACCACAATGTTAATATCTATACTATCGTGCCAGGCGAAGCTCCCTACAAAGGACTGGAACTAATACCTAGCCTTAAGGGAGCGCCCGACAGCGAACATATTCTTTTACAAATGGGCAAATGGAACAGAAAAATAAGAATCAGCCTAACTCTCCAACAACATAGCGCTGATCACCTCGTCGTGTCGCGTCTTAATATTGTTGAAGGTCTCGTCAGAAGGTTTGGCATCAAGCTGGATAGTACAACAGGCTGTCTTTTTACCTTCAAATATGACGTTTTCGAGCTCTTGAGCATTAATATCTGCATTTTTCAGCTCGTTCATTACATTGGCAATAACGCCGGGCTTATCGAAATGACGAACTACCAACTTCCACGGTGCATCGGTGTGAGCACAACGGTTTAGCCAATTCCTAACCTCACCCTTCTGCAGATATCCGTGAACAATATCTACGGCATCGGAGGCTACGGCAAGCTGTGCCTGTTTGGTACTGGCCCCTATGTGGTGTGTTAGGTAAACATTATCCAGTTCCTGAAACCGACTTTCTACCTCCCCCTGTTTGTATTCCGGCTCATCTTCAATTAAGTCGAGACCGGCCTTAATACGTCCCGACTTCAACTCTTCGTAGAGAGCATCTTCATCCACTACCCCCGCCCGCGCCGTATTGATAAAGAAAGCACCATCTTTAAGCAGGGAGAGTACCTTTTTAGAAATTATACCTTTAGTGTCGGGCGTCATAGCAAGGTGGACACTCAGGATATCGCATTCACTGGCAACCTCCTCCACACTTTCAGCATAAACGACCTCCATTTCCTCGGCAATTTCAGGCGTCAAAGAACGAGACCAAGCCATAATATCCAACCCAAAAGACCTTGCCCTTTTTATCACTTCCTGTCCAATTTGTCCCACTCCGATAATACCCAGCGTTTTCCCGAAAAGCCCATCGGCCTTACCGTAGTCTTTCTTGTTCCAGATACCCTCCCGGAAGTCACTCACATTATCAGCGATATAACGATCAAGTGACAAGATAAGTCCCATTGTAAGTTCGGCAACAGCAATAGAATTTTGTCCGGGACAGTTTGCTACATAAATACCCGCATTGCTGGCCGCTTCAATATCTATGGTATTTACACCCGCACCGGCACGAATAATCAGCATCAACCGCGGACTATTTTGAATAAAGGTTTCGGTGAGCTCTGTTGAACGGACAATCAAAATATCAGTGTCATCCAACCCCTGCTCAAGATCACTGCTTGATACAGTAGGATCAAACTCAACATCCAGCCCCAGTTTCTTTAGTTCATCAATAGCTTGCTGTGGCAGTTTATCGGCAACAAAAACTTTCATAATAAATAGGAGACTTTAAGAACTTTAAGTTACTTCATTTTGGGAATCTCGCACCCAACAGGATACGGATATATAATGATTGGTAAATAATGAAGAAAGGACTAAAAAGCCAGTGACCATCAGTAAAAGTGCGTTAACTTTTAAAAGGATATAGATTTCATTTTTTACAAAATGATATATCTACGAGATAGCCAAATCCCCTGGTAAACAATAAAAGTAATGCTTAAGAACCGTTGGCAACAAAAAACTTCAGGGAACAACGTCGAATCCATTCTTGAACCTGGAAGTTTTTAGATAAATGATAAAGCCCTTAACTTTGTTTTATGTGTAAGGCAGAAATTGATAATATCACTTTCATACAATACACCTATAGTTTTCTTTATATGAAGAAACTTTTAATCACTGCATTGCTATCCCTGTTTGTTTTTGGATGTGAAAAGGAACCAACCCGGGTAGATGTAGGTATAACCACCTTTTGGGGCGAGGCTGCATTTTATGTGGCCGATTCTGAAGGCTTTTTTCAACAAGAGGGCTTAAAAGTCATCACTCATGAACATTCGGCAGGTAAAAAATCACTAAAAAAATTATACGAAGAAAAAATTGACATAGCACACGTTGCTGAATTCCCCGTGGCAGAAGCTCTTTCGGGGACACAAAAATATGTTGAGGATAGTGATATCAACCTCAAGATATTTAGCGAAATGATCTATACCAGCAACAGTCAAAAAGTTATTGCCCGATACGATCATGGTATTAAGACAGCACAGGATTTAAAAAATAAAAAGGTTGGCATCTACCAAGGAACCACTTCGGAATACTTTTTGGATACTTTTTTATTAGAGCACGGTATAAATGAACAAACTATTGAAGTAGTAAATGTTGAAATACCCAACCATCAAAAAGCTTTAAAAAACGGCAAAATAGATGCTGTGGTGAGCTGGGAACCTTATGCTTCCGAAATTCTATCAACTCTAGGAGATGAAGTCCACCAACTTAACTCCGTTCTTGGGCATTCAACGTTATGGATGGCAACATCATCCGCCAGATACATCCAAAAACATCCCGATATCATTGTAAAGTATCTTCAAGCACTGAAAAAAGCAGAAGATTATATTCAAACGCATCCAAAACAGGGCCAAAAGCTGATAGCCCAAAAAACGAACACTTCACGTGAAACTATTCGTAAGTTGTGGGACTCAATTGAATATGAGCTTTCCATAAGTCAAAGAATGCTATCACTCCTTCAAGATCAGCGGCGATGGTTACGAGCAGAAAAGTTCATTGATGATACCACAGAACTAACTGATATTAATAAAGCCCTCTACTTTCAAGCACTTAAAAAGGTTAATCCCAAGGGCTTAACAGTTATAAGATGACTATTAGATCTCGTCTAAATACTGTTGTACTTCTTTCTATTACTATGGTTGGGGTTCTTTTCAGCTTCCTGTTTTATACAAGCTGGCAAATAAGCACTAGTCTTGACCAAATAAACAAAGTAAAAGAGTTCTCAAAAACGGCTTCGGAGCTTAATATTATTTCTGAGCAATATCTAACCTATCGAGAACGACAATATTATACAAAGTGGCATAAGCTCTATGGCGAATTGCAAGAGGCAAAAGGCAAAATAACAGAATTCCCCACCCGTGCAATGGTCTCAAACGCACTCCCTTCTATAAAACAAACATTTACCTTAATTAAAACCATAAATGATAAACCAGAACTATACAGTAACCCGCAAAGAAAAGAACAACTTTTAAGGCATACGACGGCGCGCATGCGCTCAGATATTCAGCTGCTTCTATCTACATCTCACAGGCTTCAAGAAAGTCACCTCCAACAAGTTGAAAAACTGGAAATCTATCAGCGCCTATTAGCATTATTTATACTTATTCCGGGTGTCAGTTTTATCATTTACATGATATTCAGAGCTCGCAATCAGATTTTGAGCTCCCTTGAAAAACTGCTCAAAGGTACACAAACAGTTGCAGAAGGGGACTTAAATAAGGAGATCTCTATTGATGGTTTTGAAGAACATAATAAGCTGGCCCATGCCTTTAATAATATGACAAGTGAATTGAAGGAACACATAGAGGAAGAACAAAAATTACGCAAAAAAGCGCAACACAATCTCAAACGATGGGAAAGCTTAGTTGAACAAGATCCAAGCCTCATTGTAATCCATGTAAATGGAGAAATTAAATTTATTAATGCCGGTGGATTAAAAATTATAGGGGCCCAATCTTCTGATTACATCATCGGAACACAAATCACTGATTATATTTCTAAAGCCCAACAGAAAGAGGCTTTACTACAAATAGAACAAGTAGAAAAAGATAAAGAAGAAATAGATCCAACGGTATATAAAGTAACCCGATTAGATGGTGAAGACCGCCATCTTCAAATCCAGGCCGTGCCCATCACTTATAACGGTCATGAAGCTACTCAAATAGTGGGCATTGATATCACTAAACACATAAATTATGAGGAAGAACTGCAGGAAACATTGGAAGAAAAAGCTGAGCTTCTGGATGAAAAATCTGTGCTTCTGCAGGAAATCCACCATCGCGTAAAAAATAACCTAGCCATTATTTCTGGTATGGTGCAGCTACAATCAATGGAAAGCACCCACGAAGCGGTTTCCAGAGAACTTCAGGACAGTCAGCTTAGAATTCAATCAATGGCACTCATCCACGAATTGTTATATGATACTAAGAGCTTTTCGGAGTTACAGTTTGCTGAACAGATCCGTAAATTGGTTGATTCAATTACAAAAACACTAGAAACCAGTACTTCAATCAACGTTGACTTTCAGCTTACGGATGTCACACTCAATGTAAACCAAGCAATTCCCTGTGCTCTCATCGTTAATGAACTGGTAACAAACGCTATCAAGCATGCTTTTCCGAACCAAAAAGAAGGGAACATCACTATTACACTCAATAGGAATGGACCTACACTCCAACTTTCAGTTTCTGATAATGGATCTGAAATGCCAGATAATTTTGATCTCCATGAAGCTTCAACATTAGGTATGCGTATTATCCAGAACTTGTGCAACCAGCTTGATGCATCATTTGAATATATCCGGGATAATGGTAGTACGTTCACACTCTCTTTTGAAATTAGAGACCAAAAAGGAATAGGTAATGCACAGTTGAATTAATATGGATCTGTTAGCATAGGTTTTGGAATAAAATCTCTCTACTTAATAAATTGTTTCCCAAAAATAACGGCAGTATCTCAAGAAAAACCGGCATTAAAAATATTGCAAAAACATACAACCAATAGCTCCAGATTCTTATAAACAGAACGGCTCTTAAGATAAGGTATGCTGTTCAACTTATTGGGAATGTAATCTGGAAAGTCGCACCTCCATTCTTTGAGGGCACACTAAATTCTCCTTCCAGCTGTTCAGCCAGTGTTTGGACCAGTGTCATCCCCAGAGATTGTTGATTCTCAACCTTAAAATCATCGGGCAGCCCCTTTCCATTATCGGTTACGCGGAGTTTCCCTAACCCATTTTCTTTTGTTAATGTTATCTGTACCTTTCCCTCAACCGCCTCCGAAAATGCATGTTTATAGGAGTTATTGAGCAACTCATTTAGTATCAAACCAATGGGGACAGCCTTAGTGATCTCCATACTAAAGCTTTGAACTTCTCTAGAAATGGTAATATTTTTTTTATCTGATCCAAAAGAGTTTACAACCATTTCCGCAAAATCTTCAATGTATTCCTCCATTTCTATCTCAGATAAAGTTTCTGTCTGATATAGTTTTTCATGGATCATTGCAATGGAATGAATCCGAGACTGAGTATCACGGAGAATAGGTTTTACTTCATCACCGGACTCATTTTTCTGCAGTTCAAGCAGGCTCGATACAACGGCCAGGTTATTTTTTACGCGATGATGAATCTCCTCTAATAGCGTCTGTTTTTCTTTTAGAGATTCTTCTACTTCTGCTTCATGTTCTTTGCGATCAGATATATCCCGAACGGTTCCTACGATAGCAGTTGGATCACCGTTAGCATCTCTCACCAAAGAACGTTGAATATTAACCCAAATATAATTGTCTTCTTTTGTTTTTAGTCGAAACTCATTTTCCGTTTCAAACTGATCACCAACTCCTTTTTCTCGCAGCTGTTGTATTTCTTGGCTAATCCTTATACGATCTTCGGGATGGATACGATCCAATATAAATTTTGGACCTTTATTCAATAGCAACTCAGGTGAATAGCCGAGCATATTTTCAACGGCAGGACTCATATATTCATAATACTTAAACTCAGTATCCATTTGATAAATAACATCACGGGAGTTTTGTAGCACAGTCCGAAACTTAGTTTCGCTTTCAAAAAGTTCCTGGTTTAGATTATCGATATTCCTAAAGAAACTACGAGTAATGACGTACCCTATAATAACGAGAATCAACCCCAACCCCACTATAGACCAAAAAAGCACGCTCCGAGCCCAACGAGCACCTGCAACCATTGTTGCCGAAAAAGAACTTTCTAACTTGCTTAGCTCCTGATCCAAACGGTAAACCTCCTGTATATACTGATTCTTGGCGTCGTCATTCATACCATTTTCTTCGATAGCCCGGTGTAGTGCCGTCCCCATGCTATCCAGTTGCGCTATTTTTTGGTCTCCTTGCGCCCAAATCTCAAATGCCTCCTGCAAATACCCTATATGGTCATGAAATCGGGTGAGCCATATCATGAGATCAACGTCATCGGGATGAATATCAGTTGATTGCACCACTCTAGAAGTCAAATCATTATCCATCTTGCCTGACAGCAGCGCTTTACGGCTGATGGTAAACACCTCATGAACCTTCAACTTTTCTTGAAACTGTTTGTATAGTCGCTCATCTTCTTTAATGCAGTATTGGATAAGCAAAAGGGCAGCTTCTTTTTGGGTTTTGGCCCAATGCCCTTCTGCTACTACATAGGCCCGAAGGGCAGAATGTGTTTTTGTACCATAATGGGTTGCTACAGCTATAAATAGGGCCAATACTACAAATACAGGAATTAAGCCAATATTTCCCTTCTTGTTACGAAGTTGCTTCCCTTCTTTAAACATATATTTTTATTTTTTACCACTCCCCAGAGCTGATGATGTCATTTTCGCTTTCACAAAAATAAAAGGCTACCTAAAGACTTTTAATCTATTATATCCACATAATTGTGTATTTACAAATAAAGACTTCAAAGTCTCTTTATAGAATTAACTTAGCTTTACAAGAAATGTAGATAGGAAATGAGTATCTCTTATAAGCTATACCCCTTATGAAGGGTATATCTTTACAAAATTAAGCCAATTTAAGGATTAGTCCTATTTTTGATAATCTGATTCTTTAATACTCCTTTGATTACCTCATACCAGATTGGCCAAAAATAAAAAAGCCCCACGACTCACAGAGTCGCAGGGCTTTGCGTGGGACCGGCCGGAATCGAACCGGCGACACCGCGATTTTCAGTCGCGTGCTCTACCGACTGAGCTACAGTCCCGAGTGCAATAAGAGTTGCCAAATATAAAATCTTTTCCACTTTATACAAAGAGGAAATCCCGACTTTTTATGATTTTCTATTCCCGGATCTTCACATCGCGCAGTCGTACCTGCAGAGTTCGGCGTCCGTTCCAGTGGTTCTCTTCCAGAGAGTAGGCGATATCCAGCTTTTGGTCATTGCTATTACGTACCTTAGGAAGACAATCGTGCATATTGAAACCAATCACATCAAAAGCACCCGATCCGTTTTGAGAGACTTTCATCTTCAAGTGCCCCTTACCTACAACCGTAGGAACACCCTCAACATCCACATCACGGCTCACAAAGATCGGCCGAAGGTTACCCGGACCAAAAGGCTCAAACTGACTTAACAGTTTCCAAAATCCCATATCTACCTTACTGAGATCCAGATCACAATCGATTCTTAGCTCCGGCACAAAATCCTGTTCCGATAAGTTATTAGCTGCAATTTCATCGATACGTTTCCGAAACTCCTGCAGGTTTTCTTTCCGTATTGTCAGCCCCGCGGCATATTCATGTCCGCCAAACTGTTCGAGCAGATCTTCACATTTTTTAAACGCATCGTAAATATTGAAACCATCGATACTGCGGGCTGAACCTTTAATTTTACCGTCTACTGTACTTAACATCACGGCCGGTCGTCCGTAGGTATCTACCAAGCGTGAGGCAACAATGCCGATAACACCTAAGTGCCAATCAGGCTGGTGTAGTACCATCGACGAAACCTTGTCCAAGTTATAGTCTTGGTCTACTATCGCTTTGGCTTCTTCCATTGTTTGACTGTCTTTATCACGGCGAGCCACATTAATACTTTCCAGCTCGTTGGCCCGCGAACGCGCCTCAGTCCGTGTTTCAGAAATAAGAAGAAGTACGGCCTTAGTAGCATCACCCATGCGCCCGGCCGCATTAATTCGTGGACCAATGGAGAAAACGATATTCGATGTACTTATAGATCCAATATCTAAATTAATAAGATCGAGCAATGCTTTTACTCCCACCCGGGGATCGCTGTTGATCTGCTTGAGCCCCTCGGCCATCAATATGCGATTTTCATCCTTTATTGGCACAATATCCGAAGCAATGGAGATGGCTACAAGATCCAGCAGCTCAAAGGCCATATCTTCGCTAAGGCCCAGCTTTTTAATTGTCCCCTGTATCAGTTTAAAACCAACACCCGCCCCCGAAAGTCCGTCAAAGGGATAGTTACAATCTTTGCGTTTGGGATCAAGTACGGCCGCTGCATCGGGGATGGTATCACCTACATTGTGGTGATCACAAATAATGATATCAATACCGTGTTCTTTGGCCTGTTCTGTTTCTTTAACCGCGGTAATACCACAGTCTACCGAAACAATAAGATCGGCATCGATCTCAATGGCATAATCGATTCCTTCCTGGTTAATTCCATAACCCTCTTTAAAACGATGCGGGATATAGAAATCCACATCCACTCCAAATCGCTTCAAAAAGATGAAAAGAATAGATGTTGAGGTGGTACCGTCAACATCATAATCTCCATATACCAAAATCTTTTGACCTTCACGGATGGCCTTAGCCAATCGTTCAGTGGCCTTATCCATATCCTTCATCAAAAAGGGATCATGAATAGCACCTAGTTTGGGACGAAAAAATGATTTTGCTTTGTCATAAGAGTCTATACCACGTAACGCCAACAGGTGGGCTATTTTTTCGGAAACGCCCAACTGTTCTTGTAAAGTTGATACAGTCCCTTCCTGTTCTGGCTCTGCATATACCCAGCGAAAAGACATAATTATCTGTTTTTTTCTTTTTTGTCATAAATAGACTATCGGCGGTCAAACCGAACAGCTATACAACTGCCCATCGCAGCGTTATTAATAAAGCTCCAGTATTAAAATACAATTTCGCGAACAAAATTCATCATTACGTCTTATTTTTATTCCGAACTTTTTTAATTCACAACACTTTTTAATAAGCACAAACAACTACCAATTCTGCCGCACTTTTTGTACCTTTGCATACCTTGTGTAATGAAAGTTTTTTCATGCTGGTGCAATATTTTTGCCTTGCTTGCAATGATTTTTACCAGCTAACGTATTAAGGGTCAGCTGCCGACTACAGCTACAATACTGCCTTTGCGTTCGAATAAAAGTGTTAATGATTAACCCCATTTACTATGGAATCAACTACAATAGCCAAAGATACAGATGCCGATATTAGTGAAAATTTCCCGCTATTTGGCAAGCTGCAAAATTATGAACATGAACAAATTGTCATTTGCTCTGAACCCAGCTTAGGGCTCAAAGCCATTATCGCTGTTCATGATACTACCCTTGGCCCTGCTCTCGGCGGCGTTCGCATGTGGCCCTATAACAATGAACAGGAAGCGATCCGCGATGTACTTCGACTTTCTCGCGGTATGACCTATAAAGCAGCTATCTCGGGACTTAATCTCGGCGGGGGAAAAGCCGTTATTATCGGGGATCCCCGAAAAGAAAAAAATGAAAGCCTTTTTCGTGCTTTCGGTCGCTATGTTGACAGTCTCGGGGGACGCTATATCACGGCGGAAGACGTTGGTATCAACGTACAGAATATGGAGTGGGTACGTATGGAAACTAAATATGTGTCGGGGCTTCCTAAATCAATTGGGGGAAGCGGCGACCCCTCTCCTGTTACAGCCTATGGGGTATATCAGGGAATGAAGGCGAGTGCACAAAAGGCATATGGCTCTGACTCACTCGAAGGTAAAAGAATTGCTATTCAAGGTGCAGGCCATGTAAGCTCTCATCTAGCAAATTTCCTCAGCAAAGAGGGTGCAGAACTTTTCATCTGCGATATCTACGAAGATAAAGTTAATGCTGTGGCCGAAGAAACCGGTGCTGAAGTAGTAGATCCGGATGCTATCTATGGACTGGATGTGGATATCTTCAGTCCCTGTGCACTGGGCGGTGTAGTTAATGATGATACTATGGATCAATTTAAGTGTGATATCATTGCCGGCGCTGCGAATAATGTGCTTGATGATGAAGATAAACACGGCAAGATGCTGCTCGAAAATGATATTCTCTATGCTCCCGACTATGTTATCAATGCGGGTGGACTTATTAATGTAGCTAGCGAACTTGAAGGCTATAACGAAGAACGAGCCCACAAACAGGCATCTAAAATTTATGATACTATTTTGGACATCCTGAACTATTCCGAGGATAACGAAACGCCTACTTTTGTAGCTTCCAACATCCTTGCTGAAAAACGCATTAATAATGTGGGACAGATCCACAACATCTACACTTCTGACAGTAAGTTTTCGGGCCATATAGGAGAACTCTACAAGAACAATGTGTAGTAAATTCTATTAGTCATATATCTAAAGGCGGTCCAAATTTTTGGACCGCCTTTTTTGTTGCACATACCTATTTAAAGCGAGATATTTATTCACCTATGATTTCTAAAGACGATTTTATTACCAAAGACCGCCTTATTAAAGGCATTAGCAAAAACGGACATCTTAAAATATCAGTGGTTAAGACTACAGACGTGGTCAAAGCCGCCCAAAAAAAGCATAACCTCTCTCTGCTGAACACAGTATTGCTTGGTCGTGCCCTTACAGCAACCATGCTTATGGCCTCGGAGCTAAAAGGCGAAGAGCGCGTTAAGATGCGTGTTGAAGGGAAAGGGCCAGTAGGTCTACTGGCTGCCGAAGCCAATCGCGTAGGTGAAGTGCGCGGATATGTACAAAACCCACACGTAGAACTTGATTACAGCAATAATGATGTTGACATCAGTGATGCTCTCGGAGTTGGAGTACTAAGCTTCAGCAAAACACTCTATAATGAAGCAGAACCCCGAACAAGCAGCATTGAACTAATTAGCGGAAATATCACTGACGATCTGGCTTATTATATGGTACAATCGGAACAGATACCTTCAGCTGTACTACTTGATGTGGGCATGACGGACGAGGGAAAAGTTAAGGAAGCGGGCGGACTTATCATCCAGCGTATGCCCGATGCTCCTGAAGGCGTTATTGAAGAGCTCCAGGAAAAGATGCTTCAATTTGATTCTATTGATAAGTTATTAGCTGAAGGCAAATATATCGATGATATTATGGACATGGCGATGGATCCCCTCGAAGTCAAAGAGCTGGATCGCCAACCTGTTGACTTTTTCTGCCGATGTACTCGAGAACGATTTATCAATGCACTGGCTATGCTTGGCTACGAGGACCTGAAAGAGATTAGCGATGAAGGGCAAGAACTGATTTGTCACTACTGTAACGAACAGTATAATGTAACACAGGACGAAATCGAGAAGCTCTTAATGGAAACGAAAGCTAAAATGAACTAACACACCCCGTTTTATATGGCTGAATGATAACATGTGGTCATTGTGGGGGGGGGGGGGGAGCGGCATCATGGCGGCCAAACAACTTAATAAAAAGATGTTGATATAGCACTCATCCACATGTCGAATCACCCTCCTTTCCTTGTCGGATTTTGAAGTCCTTTCTGCACCTTTGTTAA
>NZ_VAWF01000005.1 GCF_005869845.1 Fodinibius saliphilus
CAATATCGACAAACTGCTTGGCAACTCCGCCGTGATGCTTAGCCATTACCGTTGTAATAGCAGCTGTCAAGGTTGTTTTCCCGTGGTCAACGTGACCAATCGTTCCTATATTTACGTGCGGCTTATCCCGCTGAAATGTTTCTTTTGCCATAATACTATTAATTAATGATGTTTTAAGATCTTTCTTCTAAAATTTCTTTCTCAACATTATCAGGCACCTGCTCATAATCACTAAATTCCATAGAATATGAAGCACGTCCCTGTGTTACTGAACGAAGATCAGTAGAATAACCAAACATCTCTGATAATGGCACACGAGCGTGAACCACTGAACCCTGCTTGTCGTTATCCATTTTTCCAATTAAACCACGTCGTCCATTCAAGTCGCCAATTACATCTCCCATGTATTCTTCAGGAGTTATAATTTCGACATCCATGATGGGCTCCAATATTTTAGGATCAGCTTTTTTCGCAGAATTTCTAAATGCCATCTTAGCACAAAGCTCAAAGCTAAACTGATCGGAATCAACATCGTGGTAAGAACCATCATAAAGACGAACACCGACGTTTTGCACCGGATAATCCGCCTGAATTCCTGAAGTCATAGCTTCCTTAAATCCTTTTTCAACAGAAGGGATGAACTCAGTTGGAATATTACCACCCTTTATTTCATTGACGAACTTAAAGCCTTCATCAACAGAAACATTGTTGTCTTCCTCATCAAATTCTTCAAAATCGCTCAGAGGACCAATCTCAAACTCCATATCAGCAAACTTCCCGCGACCACCAGACTGCTTTTTATACACTTCGCGGTGCTCAATGCTTCTATTAATTGTTTCACGGTAGGAAACCTGTGGAGCTCCAACATTAGCCTCGACCTTAAACTCACGCTTTAGTCGATCAACAATAATTTCAAGGTGGAGCTCACCCATTCCTGCAATAGTAGTCTGACCTGTCTCCTCATCAGTTTCAACCTGGAATGTAGGATCCTCTTCAGCTAATTTAATAAGTCCCGTTGTAAGCTTTTCAGCATCTGCCTTAGATTTAGGTTCAACAGCAAGCTTAATAACCGGCTCAGGGAATGTAATTTCCTCAAGAATAATAGGATCTTCCATACTACAGAAAGAATCACCAGTACGAACCTCCTTAACACCTACAGCAGCTGCAATGTCACCAGCCCGTACAATGTCTAGATCCTTCTTCTCATTGGCATGCATCTCAAGGATACGACCAATTCGTTCTTTCTTACCCGTAGTTGCATTATATATATAAGAACCTTTTTCCAATTCACCGGAATACACGCGGAAAAACGTTAACTTACCAACATAAGGATCAGTCATGATTTTAAAAGCTAATGCGGAAAACGGCTCCTGAACACTAGGCTTACGCTTAATCTCTTCTCCATCATTCTCAGGATCCTTTCCTGTAATAGGAGGAATGTCATAAGGACTAGGCATATACTTAATAACCTTATCAAGCACAGTCTGCACACCCTTATTCTTCAAAGCAGAACCACACATTACTGTAGTTATATCACGGTTCAGGGTAGCCTCACGGATCGCATCTTCAATCTCTTCTTCGCTAATCTCCTCATCCATGAGATACTTCTCCATTAGAGCATCATCATGATCAGCAATAGCTTCGATCATAATCTTACGATACTCCTTAGCCTTCTCCTGGAGATTCTCGGGAATCTCAACCTCATCATACTCCATTCCCAAAGTCTCATCGTCCCAGATAATACCTGTCATCTTAATAAGATCAACAACACCACGGAAATCTTCCTCCGCACCGATGGGGATCTGAATTGGAATAGCGTTAGCTTTCAGCTTCTCCCGCATTTCTTCAACAACATTGAAGAAATCAGCACCAACACGATCCATCTTATTGACGAATGCCATTCGTGGCACTTCGTATTTATTAGCTTGTCGCCATACCGTCTCGGACTGTGGCTGAACAGCTCCTACAGAATCAAAAACCCCAATAACTCCGTCAAGTACACGCAATGAACGCTCTACCTCAACAGTAAAGTCAACGTGACCAGGAGTATCAATAATATTAATTCGATGGTCTTTCCAAATACAGTGTGTAGCGGCAGAAGTAATAGTAATACCCCGCTCCTTCTCCTGATCCATCCAATCCATCTGAGATGCACCGTCATGAGTCTCACCAATACGGTGAGTGATACCAGTATAATAAAGGATACGCTCGGTCATTGTTGTCTTACCCGCATCAACGTGGGCAGCAATACCGATATTCCGCGTACGCTTTATCTGGTCTACAATTTTAGGATCTGTTTTTGTCTTTGTCTCAGCCATTACTATAAATTGATCTTAAATCTTTTAGAATCTAAAGTGGGCAAACGCCTTGTTTGCTTCTGCCATACGGTGAACTTCGTCTTTCTTCCTCACCGCACCACCTTCGTTATTGGCAGCATCCAAAAGCTCTCGCGACAATCTGCGGGCCATGGACTTGTCATTTCTCGTTTGACATGCACTGATCAACCAACGCATTCCAAGCGCTGTGCCACGATCAGGCCGAACTTCAACCGGCACCTGGTAAGTCGAACCACCTACACGGCGAGAACGAACCTCAACTACAGGCGAAACATTACTAAGGGCTTCCTTAAATACTTCCATACCCTCATCACCGGTTTCCTCTTCAACAATTTCAAATGCTTGATAGAGAATCTTTCGAGCGACATTCTTTTTGCCGTCCCGCATCAGATTGTTTACGAAGCGCGTAACCAGCTTATCTCCAAATACCGGATCAGGTTGTATCTCGCGCTTATCTGCTGTCTTTCTTCTCATATTCTTCTCAGTTTAATTCCTACTCAACTATTACTAATTAGGCTTTTTTGTTCCGTATAAACTTCTACCCTGCTTGCGATCTTCCACGCCAGCAGTATCGAGCGTTCCACGCACGATATGATAACGAACACCAGGCAAGTCCTTAACACGACCGCCTCGAACAAGAACAATACTGTGCTCCTGTAGGTTGTGTCCCTCACCGGGAATATATGCAGTTACTTCATAACCATTAGTTAGACGCACACGAGCAACCTTACGCAGAGCCGAGTTCGGCTTTTTAGGCGTTGTGGTATAAACTCGTACGCAAACCCCGCGCTTCTGCGGGCAGCTTTCCAAAGCAGGAGCCGTTGTCTTACTAGACTTGCTTTTTCTACCTTTGCGAATAAGTTGTTGTATTGTAGGCACGATTAAATACGCTTAATTGATTTTTCGGTCGAACAAGAGTTGCCAATGATAAGGAATTATTAGGTACCAATGCAAGAAAAAAAGCAGTATTTCTTTACCTTTTTTTCTTTGGTGTCCATTTTACCCTATAATTGTAGGAAAAGCCGTCAGAAGGCCTCAAACAACTAGTATATAATTATATATCAGTATTACTATTTTGAAATTAATAGACTTACCCAAGCTTAGTACAAAACGCATAAAAGCGCTATCTGAGAGTGGAATAGATAGTATCCTAGACCTGCTAAACTTCTTCCCAAGAAGGTATCTCGACCGCACAACAGTGACAAAGATCCAACAATTGCACGGAAATGGTGAGCAAGTCACTGTCGTAGGTAGAATTGAGAAAATACAACAACAGGGCCGGGGGCGAAAAAAAAGACTGGAAATCATTATTCGTGACGATACCGCTTCTCTCAAAGGCGTTTGGTTCAAGGGAGGGCACTATATTAAGAAGCAATTCTCGGAGGGAGAGTTAGTCGCCTTCTTTGGCAAGGTAAAAAAGTATGGCAGACAATTTAGCATTGCCCATCCCGAGTACGACAAAATTAGTGACAACTCTGATATACAAGACCTGAAAAAGATTGTACCTATATACCCCAGTAATAAATTACTTTCTAAAACGCGTACAACGAGCAAGCTGATACATAAATGGCAAAAAGTAATTCTCAAACATGAATCTCCCCCTGAATTTATACCCAAAAATGTTCGGCAGAAACATAAGTTACCCAAGCGCCATGAGGCTTATCGTATGATTCATTTCCCGGAATCAACATCAGAATACAAGCAAGCTTTTAAACGCTTTAAATTTGAGGAACTATTCCTGTTTGAACTCAGTGTTGCGAAAACGAAACATGAAGTAATCGAAAAGCATCAGGGAAAAATTTTTGACAACTTAGAAAACTACACTTCCAAATTCTTTAATGAGCATCTCCCCTTTGAGCTAACAAAAGGTCAGAAATCAGCCCTTTCTGATATTAAGAACGATGTACGGTCGGGTATCCAGATGAACCGGCTAATACAAGGGGATGTAGGATCAGGCAAGACCGTTGTTGCTATTGGGGCTATCTTAATGGCAGTCGACAACAATTGTCAAGCAGCTTTTATGGCACCTACAGAAATCTTAGCCGAACAGCATTTCCGTACCCTCTCAAACTTTTTAAAGCCCCTTGGTATCAATATCAGATTGTTGGTTGGCAATCAAAAAATGAGCCTTCGCACTGACATTCTCACTGATATTGAGGGCGGGAACTGTGATATCGTGGTAGGAACCCATGCCGTTATACAGAAAGAAGTAAATTTCCATGATCTTGGCTTAGCTGTTATTGATGAACAACACCGCTTTGGAGTCAAGCAACGAGCAGAAATACTAAAAAAGGGATCCCACCCTCATGTTTTAGTGATGTCTGCTACTCCTATCCCCCGCTCGCTGGCTATGACCTTATACAGCGATCTTGACATCTCTATCATTAAAGGACTACCGGGAGGACGGAAACCGGTAAAAACAGCAGTTCGCCCTCAACAAAAACATAACGATATCTATAATTTTGTAGAAGATGAACTCAACAAAGGCGGCCAGGCCTATGTGGTATATCCACTTGTCGAGGAATCCGAAAAAATGGATTTAAAGGATGCAACGGCTGGCTATGAGAAACTACAAAAACGCTTTCCTAATTTCGAAGTTGGACTTTTACATGGACAAATGAAATCTGACAATAAAGATACTGTTATGCAGCAGTTCATCAATAATGAAATCCAGGTACTAGTTTCAACTACCGTAATAGAGGTTGGGGTTGATGTACCCAATGCCAGTATCATGCTGGTAGAACATGCCGAGCGGTTTGGCCTTTCTCAACTTCATCAGCTGAGGGGACGCATTGGCCGTGGAAACCGCCAGAGCTACTGTATACTCATCCATGGTCATAAAGTGAGCAAAGAGGGGCAATTCAGATTAGGCAAGATGGCTCAAACCAACGATGGTTTTGAAATTGCCGAAGCTGACCTTGAACTGCGGGGACCAGGAGATTTCTTAGGAACGAAACAAAGTGGACTGCCAGAATTTCGGGTAGCTGATATTGTGGAAGATCAATTTATTTTAGAACAAGCTAAAACAGCTGCATGGAAGATGATGGAAGATGATCCTTCATTGACTCAACCAGAATACCAAGAATTACGCAAAGTCTTCATCCCTTATTATAAAGAGCGCAGCAAATTTTACGGAACAGGCTAAGCCACCAGCTTAATTTTATCATTATTTATTAAACTTAAATTAGATATCAACTATGAATTATTTAGTCCAAGATTGGATAGGTAGCATTCATCTTATTACCGCAATACTATCATTGATTACCGGCACCGCAATTCTGGGTCTTAAAAAGGGGACATCACTACATATCAAGATAGGCTACCTGTATGTTGGGAGTATGCTTGGAGTAAATATCACAGCCTTTATGATTTACCGTCTGTTTGGGGGATTTGGAATTTTCCACTACGCCGCATTAATCAGCCTATTAACTGTTGTTTTAGGATTTATACCAGCTCTACTCAAAAAACCAAAAGAAGGATGGCTAGAACTTCATTTTAGTTTTATGTACTGGTCTGTGATTGGGTTGTATGCTGCTTTTGTTTCTGAAATGTTAACCCGTATTCCTGATACCCCCTTCTTTGGTATGCTGGGAATTGCAACCTTTACTATTATGGCTTTAGGCGGCGGTTACTTTTACTGGAAGAAAAATCAATGGTCAGAGACTTTTCTAAATTAGTTCTCTTACAATATCTACAGTTACTTGATGCACAGCAAGTATTCACGAGCCAATTCAGCCAAGCAGATCAGAAAGTATCACCCAAGAAGCAATTAATATCCAGCTAGTTATAAATAAAACAGCAATGATAATAAGTGTGAAGACAACTAGTAATATCCAGTTGAACCATCGGCTTCGTCTTGTGGTTCGGTTGGGATTATCTGCAAGTTCTTGTAAAAGCTCGGCATTACGAAGATTAGCTTTCCAATAAACATCAAAAAGCTCACCTATCCCTGGAATGGCTCCAATCATAATATCCAGCAGGATATTAATCAGCATATGCAATAACACCGACCATCGAGCCTGCTCTTTTAGCGCATTAAAAAGATAATAACATGAAATAATGCCTCCTATCCAGTCGCCCACTCCTGGCAGTAATCCCAAAAGTGGATCCAAGCCAAATTTAATCGGGATACCAGGAATCTGAAATTTATTATCCAGTAATTCAGCTAATTTTGTATTCTTTTGCTTGTCCTTTTCAGTATCCAAGTTTTATTAATATTTCTTAAGAATATATTTATAGTGTAACCCTAATATTCAAAATTCGTTATACGCAAAACTACCTAATAACTAGAACTATATCTCATAACATAAATCAATATTTCTTGCACATGCGAAGACTTCTTTATCTATTTACAATATTTGTCATTGTCGTTGGTTGCTCTCCCAAAATGGGCAACAATATAGAGACTAAAAATCAAGAACCCGCTGCTGATAAAAAACCTATTGCTTCTTCCATTGACCTTACCGAAGTAAACAATGATCGCGTTTGGGTACAAATCGATCCCGGTAAGTTTAATGCTGATACTGTCACCTTTCGCCTGCCACGCGTTGTACAGGGCACCTATTCGGTAAGTGATTTTGGAAGCTTTACCGACAGCCTGATAGCTTATGATTATGACGGTGAAACACTGAATGTAAAAAAGGACGGTCCTAATACTTGGATCATTCCAAATGCGGGTAGTTTTGACAAGTTGGGCTATTATGTAAATGATACCTTTGACATTGAAAATACCGATAAAAAAACGCCCTTCTCTCCCTCTGGGACCAATATTAAAGAAGATAATTTTGTGCTAAACCTCCACGGATTTGTGGGATATTTTGAAACCCTACAAGATCAAGAATATCGGTTGGATTTAACCGCACCCACTGATTTCAAACGCACTGCCGCTCTACCCGTTGTCAGTACCACCTACAACACAGACAGTACGGAAGTTACCAACACCTATGCCGCTGATCGATATTTCCAGATTACGGATAATCCCATGATGTATGGTGAACTGGATGTTGCAGAGTTCAAGGTTGATGATATGCAGATTGTACTTAGTGTATATTCTCCTAATGAAAAACATTCCGCATCTGCTATCAAAGAGACTATTAAGAGTATGATGGATGCTCAAAAAGATTACCTGGGGGAGCTTAACACAACAGACCGTTACGATATCTATCTTTACCTGGCTCCGCGCGCTAAAACAGCCCCAACCGGTTTTGGAGCTCTTGAACACCACACTTCTACGGTTGTTGTATTGCCTGAGGCAATGCCTACTCCGAATCTCAATCAAACAATGACGGACGTTGTTTCTCACGAGTTCTTTCATATTGTAACACCACTCAATGTACACTCCGAGGATGTACATTACTTCGACTACAATGCCCCTACCTTTTCCAAGCATCTTTGGATGTACGAAGGGGTAACGGAGTATTTTGCCAGTCACTTCCAGGTGTATGAAGGCTTGCAGTCAAAGCAGAAGTTTTATGACAAGATAAATGGTAAAATTGAGTCTTCACATACAATGAATGACTCCATGAGCTTCACTAAGATGAGTGAAAATGTTTTAGAAGAGCCCTATGCTTCTAACTATTACAATGTATACCAAAAGGGTGCTCTTATTGGTATGTGCATTGATATTTTAATGCGTGAAGAGAGTAATGGGCAGCGAAGCATGATCTCATTGATGACTGAACTTTCACAAAAGTATGGGACCGAGAAACCATTTACGGATGACAAACTGATTAGCGAGATCACCGAAATGACCTACCCCTCAGTTGGTGAATTCTTGACAACACACGTAGTCGGTAAAACTCCAATAGATTATAACGATTTCTTTAACAAGGTGGGGTTGAAACGAGTCAAAGATTCTACCAAAACTAGCCTATTCTTAAATGGCCGCACTCCCTTTGTAAAGGCAAATCAGGAAGCAGGAAGGGTGGAATTCCGTGATATAGAGCTCAACAGTTCACTAAAGGCACTTGGTGCTCAAGCCGGCGATATTATCAAGTCAGTAAACGGTACTGACTATACCCTACAAAATATAAGGCAACTTATTCCACAGTCTATGCAATGGGCGCCCGACACTGAAATTGAGATGGTGGTAATACGCGGAGAGGAAGAAGTAACCTTATCCGGGAAAGTAGGTACCCCGATGGTTGAAACGCTTAAACTCACAGAAACTGAAGATGCTACTGAACAACAACGCACCTTGCGAAAGCAGTGGCTTGGACAGTAAGACTTAAACCTCTTAATAACAAAAAAGCCCTTCCTTTTTACGGGAAGGGCTTTTTTTATATGGGAACTTTGGTAAAACTTAGTAAAGATGGGTTTGCAGATCCATTTAACTATATTAATAGCAAGTGACTCAACAATGATTTTTATCCACTCTCGAATGACTGACTAACAAAAAATCTCCACCGGACAAAAGAATTTACTATCCCGGATATTTTTTTTAGGTAACAACCGCATTAGCACAGAATATATAATTCTTTACCACATATTAGTACAATGACTAAATCATCAATAGAAGTTATTAAAACATTCATAGTCACAATAATAGCAATATCAACGCTAGTTTCCTGCGAAACGGTTGATCAAAAAAATGAAATCTCTTTAAAAGGCGAAAATATTACAAGCCGTTATATGCAGAATAATAATAACTCTTCTGAGAGTTGTTGTATGGGAGAAGAGAATAAAAATAAATCAAATTCTAAAGAACAATATCAAATATATAGGGTGAATACAAGATCTCCTCAAACTGAGGTAGTGAAAAAGAAGATTAAATCCACCTTAAATACTATTAAAAAGAACTCAACCGGAAGCAGTAAAAGTAAATTTGCAAATTTACGTAGTGAACCAAATCTAGAAAGAAGTACTATTGTTGAAAGAAGTAATAAGATAGCGAACAACCAAACACAAGAGAATATAATGGTAACACCAATTGACAATAATAATCAAAAATTGAGGCAAGTTACCTACGCAAAATATGATGAAGCTGCCAACTCAATCAATGACATGGTTATAGTTACCATGGAAACAAATCATACAAAAACTGAATTAGATGCTAATCCAAAACTCTACGATGAAACTTTCATACATTTAAAAGTTAAATCACAGACAGGCCGAACCCTTCACAGCTATACACTAGGTAACTCAAATCACTTTAAAGGTAGTACGAAAACTAATTATTCTTCAAATAAGGTTACTAGTAATATTAATCCTTTCGGTTGTTTTGGCAACTGTATTAAAGATAATTATAATGCGATTGATCAGTGGTATGAAATATTATGGTGTGAAGCACCAGTGGTCGGAGTTACATGTTATTATGGCATTGTTCAAGGCTGCTGGTCTGGTTGCTTCTGGGCTTGGGTTTTCGTATAAGTTTAAGATCACTCGTAATATTATATATAAATTAAAGTAACATTTAGTATGTCTTTGAATAAAGATACCAAAACGACCTTACATATATTAGTTCTTTTAACAATATTTGGGCCGGTCTTAAAAGCTATAGTTGCTATTATAGCCGGTGATTATTGGGGAATGGGTATTTCTTTAGCACTCTTTGTCTTATTTGGAGTATTGTACTGGTTTATTGGTATCGATTACTTTGAGGTAGATCAATGGGTTAATATAGAAACAAGAAGGAAAGGCAATCAGAAAAATATCTCCAAAATAATTTTACACCTATTAGTACTTTTAGGAATAATTGGTTCATTTCTGCTAGCTCTAATGATGTTCATAAATGAAGAATATTTAAAGATGGGTATACTATTAGGCCTTTTTATCATATTTGGGGCCCTATATTGGTTCTTTGGTATCAATTATTTAAAGGAAGCAAAGAACCAACATTGAAAAAGGAAAGATAATCAACCATAAGTTGATTAGTTTACATTACAGTTAATACTTTTTTCCGTAAACATTACTTCAATGTAGAGTTATAGCTTGCCGAATAGATAATGTAAATAAGCTAAAGTATTTTGAGACCAGCTTTCCCAACGAACTAAATACCAAACAAAAAAGCCCTTCCTTTTACGGGAAGGGCTTTTTTTATACCTAGTAAATATATGAACTAAGCTTCTGCTTTTTTCTGAGCTCTTTTACGCTCATTAAAATCAAGATATTTCTTCCGGATACGCAAGCTCTTGGGGGTTACTTCCAAAAGCTCATCGTCATCAATAAACTCGATACATTGTTCAAGACTCATCTTCTTGGCCGGTGCAATCTTCACCTCATCCGCACTTTGCGTAGCACGGTGGTTGGTAAGGTTTTTCTTTTTCACCACATTAACAACCAAGTCATCAGAACGGTTATTAATACCTACCACTTGGCCTTCGTACACCGAGTCGCCGGGTTCAACCAAGAAGGTTCCTCTATCTTGTAATCCTTCCAGTGCATAGCTGGTGACCTCTCCTTTTTCCAAAGAGATAAGTGTTCCGCTGTTGCGCCCGGGAATTTTACCGGCATATGGTTCATAAGCATCAAACTGCTGGTGCATAATACCTGTGCCCCGCGTTTCGGTCAGCATCTCTCCCCTGAAACCGATAAGTCCACGTGATGGAACTTTAAAGATTAGGCGATTATTATCGCCTTCTTGGGTCATAGAGGTCATAATACCTTTGCGCTGCTGCAAGTTATCAATCACCCTGTTACTGTAGTCTTTATGAACATCCACTACCACCTCTTCAAAAGGTTCATGGCGTTGCCCGTCAATTTCTTTAAAAAGAACTTCAGGACGTGATACGGCAAACTCATACCCTTCTCGGCGCATGGTTTCTGTCAGAATCGCCAACTGGAGCTCTCCACGTCCTGATACTTTATAGATATCGGGATTCTCAGTCTGTTCTACTTCAATAGAAACATTAGTACGAATTTCACGCATTAATCGATCTTTAATCTGATTAGACGTTACATACTCCCCTTCTAGACCAGCAAAAGGTGAATCATTGACGCGGAAAAACATGGCCATCGTCGGCTGATCAATATCAGGATAGTTAATGGCTGTCATATCTTCAGTAGCCGTTAACGTATCTCCGATATCAACTTTTTCGTAACCAGCCAAAGCAAAAATATCACCTGCTACTGCTTTTTCTACCGGTTCACGTTTGAGACCGTTAAAGGTAAACAGCTTTGTTGCCTTGGCTTTCTCTTTGAGATCCCCATTCCGATCGAGTAGGGCAATCTGCTGGTTCTGTTCAATAGTACCCTGCTCCACACGACCAATAGCGATTCGTCCTACATAGTCGTTCCAGTCGATGCTGCTTACCAACATTTTAAAAGGGGCATCAAGCTCTTGTTGGGGAGCGGGAATTGTTTCTACAATCTTATCAAATAGTGGGGTCAGATCATCATTATCATCTTCAAGCTCATGCTTGGCAATTCCATTGATACCTTCTGCATATATAATAGGAAAATCCAGCTGCTCATCACTGGCATCAAGCATTACAAATAAGTCAAAGATCTCATTTAATACATCATCGGGACGTGCATCTTTTCTGTCGATCTTGTTGATAACGACTATAGGTTCATATCCAAGATCCAATGATTTGCGAAGTACAAATTTTGTTTGTGGAAGAGGACCTTCGGCAGCATCCACCAAAATTATTACCCCATTTACCATCTTCAGGATACGCTCTACTTCTCCGCCAAAATCGGCGTGACCCGGGGTGTCAACAATATTAATTTTAGTTTCGCCCCATTTAACAGCCGTATTCTTGGAACTGATCGTAATTCCTTTCTCTTTTTCAAGGTCCCCGGAATCCATCACCCGTTCCGCGACCTCTTCATTTTCGCGAAAGGTACCGCTCTGTTTTAACATTTGGTCAACCAAGGTAGTTTTACCGTGGTCTACGTGAGCAATGATGGCTATATTTCTTAAGTCGTTGTACATAAAAATTTAGTATTAATTAGATAAGTCCCTACAGAAGCTCGTGTTTTCCTGATTTTCCGGATCTTTGTTCTAAAAAGAGCAGTGTAGATTCTGAAACAAGCTCAGAATGATATAAGGGCCTACATCCTATTTTCACGAGCGTGCAAAGATACGGTTTTATTTGCGCAATTCATTATTAGAAAGTTCAATTTTTTCTAATGTACTTCTCCCTTCTCTAAATTGCTCATAAGCACGTATTTTGGTATATATAGATTCTGCATTTTAGATATTTGACTCCTCTTAAAACATTCGGGTAAAACGCAGGCAAAATGAAGCCGGTTTTACCGGGGATAGAATGGACACAACTTTTTAAAAAAATAAATTAATATTCTAGATGGACTTAGAAATTAAAGGCCAGCGGTTTATTGTCTGTGGAGCCAGCAGTGGATTTGGTCGTGCGATAGCAGAATTACTTCTTGATGAAGGGGCTCATGTTATTGCCGTTGCTCGCCGTGAAGAAAAGCTTAACGAACTTCAGGAAACCTATCCCGATGCCACCGACATTGTAGTCGGAGACCTAACTGATGATGATACTCATAACAACATTGAAGCGGCAATTGGTAATGAGCAGCTTCACGGTGTGGTTATCAATGCTGGCGGCCCTCCCGCTTTAAGTCCTCTTGAAACAGCTCTATATGACTGGGACCAAGCGTACGAAAATGTCATGCGGTGGAAAGTAGCACTAGTTTTACGATTGGTCTCTTATTTTACTTCTAAAGAGTACGGACGCATTCTATTTGTCGAAAGTCAATCTGTAAAACAACCCATTGCCTCTCTCGTGCTTAGTAATTCATTCCGCGCCGGTATTGTGGGGTTTGCGAAATCTCTTTCACAAGAAATTGCCGGTAATGGAGTTACGGTTAATGTTCTTGCGCCCGGCTCTCATGATACCCCGGCCATTGAGCGAGTTATTCAGAAAAAAGTTGATAGCTCCGACAAATCGTATGAAGAAGTAAAAGAAGAGATGGAAGCTGCTATCCCTGTAGGACGTTTCGGCAAAGGTGAAGAGATCGCCTCTTTGGCTGGATGGGTTCTATCACCCCATGCATCTTATGTTACAGGACAAACAATAAGTCACGACGGTGGTAGTATTAAAGGTACCTTCGGATAATTTTTTTAGGTTTTCAGTACAATTAATATCCTCAAAAGAATCAGGGGATTAAGGGATCACGAATAGACTAACATAAATAACACTACTATGAATAGGGAACTATTCGATTATTCGATAATCATTTTTATGGGACTTATGTTATCGATAATCATATACTTGGATTGGGGCGATTTCTATACCACTTTTTCACTAATTCCACTAGTAGCCTTTTATTATTTGGGACAATACACTGAGCGGAAATTTGGTCCTGCTAAATTATAAATCCCGATATCTACACCTCATTAGGTCTAACTATTTCTAAGTTTAAAAGATATGTGGCATCAAACAAAGGTTACCTTAGACAAAAAACCTCGTGGATACCATATTATTACCGATGAGATTTTGCAGTATATCCCTGAAATAAAAGCAATACAGACTGGGCTTGCTCATATCTTTATCCAACATACCAGTGCCAGCCTTACAATCAATGAAAATGCCGATCCGTCGGTACGGAGAGACTTTCTCACACACTTTAAGCGGATGGTTCCTGAAGATACTTCCATGTATGAACATACTCTTGAAGGTCCCGATGATATGACATCACATATAAAAAGTTCTATGATGGGATCTTCGGTCAGTATTCCTATCACTGACGGGAAGTTAAACCTTGGAACCTGGCAAGGAATCTATTTATGCGAACATAGAAATAACGGTGGCCGACGAAAGCTAGTTGTCACCTTACACGGTGAATAAACTATTTTAAAACCATGGAGCATAATAAAAAAGAGATAGAAAAGGAGTTTAGCGATACCGACTTGAAAGAACTGGCTTCTCAATTACGCTTTCCGGAGGGCAAAAAAGGCGCTGATATTGGGCGAAAAATGGATGAAACCAATATAAGCATGACCATTGATACCATTGATGCCTTAAATATTTCTGCATATGATTCCATCTTGGAGATTGGTCATGGTAACTGCAACCATTTGGGAAAAGTGCTCTCCCAAGCTAATAATATTCGGTATTCTGGTCTCGAAATATCTGCAACAATGAAGAGAGAAGCACAAAGAGTCAATAAAAAACATATTGATTCAAACCGTGCCACATTTTACCTGTATGGTGGTTCAATCTTTCCTTTCGAAGACCACACTTTCAATCAGGTAATGACAGTTAATACCATTTACTTCTGGGAAAATCCCATTGATCTTTTACAAGAAGTATTCAGAGTACTAAAACCCGGAGGATTCTTTGGGATCGGCTTTGCTCAAAAAACTTTTATGAAAGAGCTTCCCTTTGTAGAACATGGGTTCAAGCTTTATGATACATCTGATGTAACCGACCTGATGAAAGAAACTGCATTCCGTGTCTTTGATATTGTAGACAAAACGGAAGAGGTTATTAGCAAAAGTGGTGAAACGGTTAAACGTCAATATACTGTAATCACTCTTGCTAAATAAGGATTTTTATTAAACTGCCGGAATTGTGGTATACCGTTTACAACCATATAGAATCACCATTCAAAAAATCACTGCATCCCTCCGATTCCTTTCTTACCCTCCCTTTTCAAGGATAAATCCTCTCCTATCAACTATAAAATTAATTACAATTAATTTTGAAATAGCCCCGGCAAGAAGTAGATTCGAGATATATACTTATATCATATCTTTTAAAAAACTGTTATGAAACAAACAGAACTTCAAGAGATTACATTAATAGGATTATCTCTGCCAGAGAAAACAACAAATGAAAACGGGCAGGCACAAAAGGATTGTGGTAAACTATGGGAAAGGTTCCAGGCAGAAGGTTGTATCACAAAAATCCCCAACAAACTAGACGATGAAATCTACGCTGTCTATCACGACTATGATGGAGATTTTACCCAGCCATATTCTTATTTCATAGGTTGTAAAGTCTCTCCGGGCACCAAGGTGCCGGAAGGGCTATACCAATTAACCATCCCCAAGGGTGAATACAGAAAAATCACCACCTCCGGAAAAATGCCAGAATGTATAGCTGATGCATGGCGTGAGATCTGGGAAAAAGAGGAAGAGTTAAACAGGGGATATATTGCTGATTTTGAGGTGTATGGAAAGAAAGATCAAAATGGGGAACAGGCTGAAATTGATATTTACCTATCAACTGACTCGGCAAAACCATTTCAAAGCCCCAACGAAGTATAATGTTTCCCGCTAATTCTAAGAAAAGACGAGAAGTAAAGTTAACCAATATAGTACAAGTGAGACGTTTGAGATATTGTTAAAAACATTACCTTAAAAAATTGTTCCAAACCTCTCAATTGTACTCTATTTATCCCCGCCCTGCGGGTATAAAAAAAGATTAAATCTTTTTTACCACCTTCTTTGCCAAATATAACTTCTTATATTGTGCTTCAGTAAATTGAATATCCGGGCAGCAAAATAGAATGAGGATCTCCGACCAACTCCAGCAGGCGATCGAATATCTACGGGACGTCTTTCAAGGCGAACAGTTCTACCTAAGCCTACGGCACGCCACAGGGGCTTTAATTCCCCTTGTAATTAGCGAAATGTTGGGCTATCCGAACATTGGGCTGGAGATGATGCTCGGGGCTTTCTTTGTCTCTGGCGTTGATATTGCCGGTACTTTTCAATCAAAGGCCAAGGCTCTGCTTATTACTACGGCCCTTTCAATCTCTATCACTTTTTTACTGCTTGTTGCCGGCGGACAGCAACTTTTGGTACTAGTACTGCTCTTTCTTTTTATTTTTGGCCTCGCATACATCTCCCCTTTTAGCCTCCGCTATTCCCTTATGGGCATTATGGGCTACCTTGCGATTATCCTGGCTATAAGTATGATTGGCCGATTTGACTCAGTTTCTCAAATATTACATCACTGTTTTTTATTACTCTGCGGATCACTTTGGTATATCACCTATGCTTTGGTCATCCATTTTTTTGCCGGCACTCGTGCAATAACACGACGATTAGCACGGTGCATGCGTCAGACGACCCATTATTTTCAACAACGTGTTACTTTGGTTGAACCTGATGTGGACCATACACAAGGGATATTTAAACTGGCAGAACTACAGCAAGAACTTAATGAAACCCAGGAAAGTGTGCGTGAGTTGCTGTTTAGTAATACCTCCCTGCTATCAGGCCGCAGCTCAGAGCGACGAAGATACTATCTCATATTTATTGAGCTCGTAGACATGCATGAATTGGCTATGGCTACTCCTATAGATTATCCCAAAGTGCGAGACCTGCTACATCAATATCCAGAGTACAATATTATTCGTGAAGTCATAGATAATATTCACGCTGAAATGAACCTATTGGCTGATGTATTACTCAACAATAGAGAGTATGAAAATCCACTTCATCTCCAAGATGAAATGGATACCCTGGAACAATATCTAGCTCGACTTAAACAAGAAGTATTCAGTGATGAAGACCATAATGAAGAAGCCTACCACACCTTAAAACGCCTTGAAATATACTTACATAAACAGCTGCAAAAAGTAGAAGTTATTCAAAATGCAGTTCTCGATTACAGAACCTACTACGAAGAGCCAGAAGAGAATGACCGAACACCTTATACCGACCTTTCCACAACAGACCTCCCGCAGTTTGTTACTCCCAACCCACTGAATTGGAATAGTACAGTTGATAACTTTAGCTTTGACTCAAGCTACTTTCGTTATGCCTTAAGAACGGCTACTACAGCTGTAGCCGGCTATTCTATGGCACATTTTTTGGGATTTGAAAATGCATATTGGGTTCTTTTAACAGTGTTGGTAGTTATGAAGCCCGGATATGGTGTAACCAGTCAACGGTTTTTCCACCGTATTATCGGTACATTGATTGGTGCTGCTATTGCCTATGGTTTATATCTCTTAGATCCTAGCCATGTTGCCTCACTTATTATCTTCGGGGTATCGCTAACACTCGCCTTTACTTTTGTTGTGCGTAACTACGTAATTGCCTCTTCATTTTTTACCATCTTTGTAATTTTTATGTACAGTTTCTTAAACAGAGAAATTCCCTCTATGGTGGTTTTCCGAGTGGTAGATACTATTGTGGGAGCAGTACTAGTTATAGGAGCAGTTCGTTTTCTATGGCCCTCGTGGGAGTATCAAAAATTTCCGGCACTGCTACGCAAATCGTTGTTTTCCAATAAACTATATCTACAAGAAGTCCTTAATCACCTTTTTGAAGGAAGTTTTGATGAAAAGAACTATCGCCTGACACGCAAAGAGGCTTATGTTGATATCGCAAATGTCATTTCTTCTTATCACCGTTTGGCAAATGATCCAGAGTCCAAACAAAAAGGGGCACAGTTCTCTTATGATCTGGCATTATTAAATTATATGATACTCTCAACAACAACCTCCCTTGGGATTTTCCTGCAACGTCACCCCAATGAATCTTTTCACTATCCAGAGTTTCAAACTATTGGCGAGGGCATACAAAAAAACCTAGAGCTCTCCATCCAATACCTTGCCTATTCTGACTCACCCACCACCGATGAAGGACTATCGAAATCAGAAAAAATAGAAGAAGCCAGCGAAGAGCTTTCCAAACAGATCTATACCCTTAAACGCCAGATAGACCGGCAAAATATTCCCACAGATTCCTCTAACAAAACCTACCTTCGATATGCTCATATCAACTATCTGAGCAGACAATTGCGGTGGATACTTGAGTTGAGTCGATCTATTCTAAACCGCGCGGCTTATCCGGAAAGATACCCAGATACCCCCCTCACGGCAAATACTACAAGTACGAATTGATATTATCGGATCAACCTATTCTTTTTTTGATACCCAGAATACGCGTATTTTACGTAGCTGTGACCAAAACTTTTGACCTGTGCTTTTTATCCTTGGATTACATATTAGGAGCAGATACATTTCTTTACTGCTCTAAATAATTAATGCCAATATATACTATTGGTCAATACATTCGCTGGAGGATCATATGCATGCAATCTTCAAAAACATCTTAGCATTTATCGTAGGAATTATAGTTGGAGGAGCTGTAAATATGGGCATCATCATGGTAGGCAGCTCCATTATCCCTCCCCCTGCAGGAGTTGATTTGATGGATGTAGAAGCGTTGAAAGCAAATATGCACCTGTTCGAACCTCAACATTTTATCATACCCTTCTTGGCTCATGCCATCGGCACATTGTTAGGAGCGTTATTAACTGCAACCATTGCAGCAACATACCAGACAAAACTTGCCCTGGGTATCGGGTTATTCTTTTTAGCCGGTGGCATTGCTAATCTTATTATGCTCCCCGCACCTATATGGTTTGCAATAGTTGATATAGTTGGCGCTTACTTACCTATGGGCTGGTTGGGCAGCAGAATAGCATCTAGCTGGATAGGATAAGCATCCAGCGCACTTTACCACCGACTACCCATGAACATTACAGGTAAAGTGTTCGCACTAGAAAGGTATTCTAAATCAACTTATAGGTTGTAACAGGAGTGCAATCCCCTCGGAGCTTATGTTTGACATCTGTTACCTGCCAGTTTTTATAAAAGCTTTTAAAATAACAAAGACTTCGCTTAACAAGCATAGATACTTGCTCAACGAAGCCTTGGCGTAGTTATGCGGAGAGAGAGGGATTCGAACCCTCGATACCCCATTGGGGGTATACTCCCTTAGCAGGGGAGCGCTTTCGACCACTCAGCCACCTCTCCGAGTGAAGTCGCAAATATAAGCTGCTTTATCTTCCTTATCAATAAAAAAGTGAATATTTATCTATTTTCTTATCCTTCCTCATCAAGGATATATATCTGGGCCAAGTTTCTGCCTTCCTGCGCATAATCTAACCCATAGCCCAATACAAAAAGAGTTGGTATTTTAAAACCAACATAATCTAGCTGAACATCGTGATGAGTGGCTTCGGTTTTATGGAGTAATGTAACCGTAGCAATGGATTCGGGATTTTTCTTTTCAAGTTTATCAACCAAATAGTTCATCGAAAGACCAGTATCCACAATATCTTCTACTAGAATCACATTACGTCCTTCAATATTTGCGTCAATATCCTTAAGGTCTGTCACCTCTCCCGATGATACTTTTTCGTCACCATAACTACTAAGCTTTAAAAAATCGACCTCACAGGGAATCTCTACTGATCGCATCAGATCAGATAAGAAAATATATGCACCATTTAGAACTCCAATAAAAATTGGATTTTGGCCTTTATACTTTTCGGCCAGCTCTTCCCCCAGTTCGGCAACGCGCGTTTCAAGTTCCTCCTGTGTAAGATAAATACTGAAAGTTTCGCCGTTGCATTGAACCGTTTCGGGCTTATATAGAGACATGAATACTACGTTCTATTTGTTATTAAGAGGCATTCCTTCGTATCAGCATCACATTTAAACTGTTCCGAAATAGTGCCTGTTACTGATTGCTTTTTAATTGGCGTAAAGATAATAGCACAGATGGTTTCTTCAAAAGATTCAATAACAACTGTCTTTTCCTTCTGTGAGGCCCTTACTTTTCGGTTCGTCAAATGATCTGCTACCTTTTGATGTCCTTCCATTCCCAGCGGTTGTATAACATCTCCCGCTTGCCAACTACGAATCGTTATTGGCCATTGTATTTTATCAGCATCCAAATACAAACCCTTTTTAAAACCAGGATCTATTTCTTCAATCAACTGAAGAGAAAAGTTTTTATTCCTGACTCTTCCGTCTGTTAGCGCATCCTTTTGTATAACAATAGGCTTGAAATCTTCCTTATCAGACCCAGTTAATACATAATAATCACGATCTCGGATAATAGAATAGCTAGGGGTGAACTCAACCCTTTTGCCTGTTTGCAAGGATACAAGGTTTTCTATCCTCTTTAAATTTTTCCGTGATACCTGTAAACTCGAATCTTTCTTCTTCAGGAGGAACAAAATTACTGCTTTCTGAAGTCCCAAAGCCAAGGAGTGGAAATCTTCTCGCTTAATTCCTTTGCTATTGGTGACTCTGTCAGCGATCCAGGCAATAGAATCTGAATAATTTTCTGCCTGCTCGCGTATTCGTAATACATTCTTCTTCCAGCCCGGGAAAAATTCTTCTAATTTTCTAAGCCATTCATTTCGAAGAAGGTTACGAGCAAAATCTGTATCTAAATTAGATGCATCAGTGCGAAAAGGTACACAGCGACTATTAGCATACTCCTCAATCTGCTTTCGGGAAAAATCCAATAATGGACGGAACAGCTTGCCATCCCACTTTCCCATACCAATCCAGCTGCCTAAACCGGCTCCGCGAAAAATCTTTTGTAAGATTGTTTCTACTTGGTCGTCTTCGTGATGAGCTACAGCAATGCCATCCGCATTATATTCGTGACACAACCCTTCAAATACCTGATATCGTAATTGACGTGCCCATTGTTGAAAATTCTCTCCCTCTGCATTTACCGGATCAACCTCGACAGTTTGGCAATCATATCCCCATTCAAAGGCCATCTGCTCAACCAGTTCAGCATCTTTATCAGATTCTTTGCCTCTCTTTTGATAATTGACATGAGCAACAAGCCCCTTAACCCCTAACCTTTTCAATATATAAAGCAAGCACATAGAGTCCACCCCACCGCTGACCGCTACGATAAAAAACGGAAGTTTGTCTTTATCAAAGTAACGTGCAATCTGGGTTTCAACCTTCTTTTCAATCAGTAATAAGTCGGATCTGTTCATAAGAAAATGATTCAATTCCACCGTCATGGTTTAGCATAAGAAGCTGGCCTTTTTCATTGATTCCCAGCATCTTGAAGGTATCCCCTAGTATCTCTCCATTAACCTGCAAGCCAACCCACTGACCATAACCTAAAATATTTCTGTTAATTCCTTTTATAAGAGCCCGGTGCTGACGCTGCCACAAGTTATATTTATACTCTATGCGACGAAGAAGCTGACTCAAAAACTGTTCTCGTTCAATCGTAGTATCAATTTCAAGTTTTACGGATGTAGCCTCATCAAGATCTGGCGGGAAAGAGGTCTGATTTACATTTATACCGATACCTATCACTAAACGATCCAGTTTATTACCGGCAAACATAGTTTCTGTAAGTAACCCGGCCACTTTTTTTTCATTTAGCAATACATCGTTAGGCCACTTAATACAAAGCTTGAAATCGTCGTCAAATTCTTCAAGCTGATCTACAATAGCTAATGCACAGGCTAATGTAAGCACATGAAAACGCTCTTTTGCCTGTGGTTTAAAAGCCAAAGAAAATGTTAAATTTTTCCTCGACTCTGATTCCCATTTACGTTCATACTGCCCACGCCCTTGGGTTTGATGATCTGTAAGACACAGCATGCCATGATCTACCTTGGAGTGTGGAAGTGACTTGAGGTAAGAATTTGTTGATTCCAGCTCTTCAACAAATAATGAACTTTGACCCATCCACTGTGTCGAAAGCTCTTTTTGAAAGTAAGAAATATCAAACTTAGTACTCAAAATTAGTTATGATAAGTACGTTATAGGTATTACGCTTCTGACAGTTTTCTTTTTAATAGATCAATTTTTGTCACAGGTGTAGGATCAATATTACCAAGCATAGCCAAATAGAAACTAGTCCAATCGGCCATCTGGACAAGTGAAACCATTCTACTGAGATGGTTAGGACCGCGCGAATTTATAATATGCAATGATGCAGTTTGATCTTCAATAAGTTCTTGCACTATATCCATTCTTCGCTGTACGCGGGGGCTATCACTTTTATCCTTTAGCATAATCACTGAAAGGCGTCCGGTCAGATGAACGACCTGTTCCCAACCCACAATTTCGTTGTGCGTCATTTCTGGTAATGTATTGCTATAAGCCAACGTTTTGGCATTCTGCTGAAACTGATTCTGCCACCAAAGGCTTACCGGCTGTAATGTTACGGCGTCAGAATAAAATATTGGTAAGGTATCCTTAATATCATGGGCCAGGTTTAGCGCTTCATTATCCTCGGGATTGGAATACAGCTCATTCTGATCCGACAAAAAATGCTGCGTCTCATTCAATATCTTCTCTCCTTCCTTTATCACATCTAAATACTGCATTATGCGATACAGGGGAATAAAAATATATCCTATGGCCGTACGTGATTCCATCCCCCCGGGCAGCTTAATATAATCGATATTTTCCTTGGCAGCTTTTAACATCAACTCACCGCCTGATGTAACTATTATTGATTGCGCCCCTTTATCACGTGCTGCTACCAAACCAGTCAGTGTTTCCTCTGTATTACCCGAAAAACTGCTGGCCACAACTAACGTATTTTCATCCACCCAACCTGGAATCTTGTAATGACGAGTTATTTCAATCGGATAAGGGCACTCCTCATAAAGGTATGCCTGAATCAACTCTCCCCCTGATGCTGATCCCCCCATCCCAACGAAACAGATTTTGTTAATACGCTCTTTATCAATAGTAAAATCAATGTCGGAAGTTAAATCTGTAGCTTCCTGCCATTGGTTGGGAAAGGTAACCAGCTTTTGCCACATATCTTGGCTATCTAGCGACTGGATATGCTTTTTATCCATATACTCTGAATATCTCTTTTTATATATTGTTCCAATTAGAAAATAAATCGTTTACTTGCTCAATCGTCTCGGTTTGTAAAACTTTATGGGTCAGTTCAGTCAGCTCTGATGATTTATGGGTACAAAGAGCCTTTTTTACAGCAGGCAATGCTGTTGCGTTCATACTCAGATCTTTAATTCCCATTCCCACCAAGCAACAAGCTGATACAGGGTCAGAAGCCAGCTCGCCACAAACGCTCAGAGGAACACCTTCTTTTTTTGCAGCCTGTGATACATTTTTAATAAGCTGCCAAATGGCCGGATGACGCTGATCATATAATGTAGAAATTCGTTCATTACCCCGATCTACTGCTAATAGATATTGAGTTAAATCATTGGTACCAATACTCATAAAATCAACATGTTGAGCAAACAGCGTTGCTTGCAATGCCACATTAGGCACTTCTACCATAATACCGAGCTGGATACTTTCGTCAACTTTTATACCGTCCTGGCGAAGTTTCTCCTGTGCAGAACCCAACAGAGTACGAACTTTATGAATATGCTCTAATGTTGAAACCATGGGTATTAAGATGCGAACCCGCCCTTTGAAATCAGCAGCTGCCTTGCAAATTGCTGTAAGTTGTTGCTCAAGTAAATCTTGTTGATCCAACAACATACGAATGCCACGCCATCCCAGAAAAGGATTTTGTTCTACACTGTTATTGTCAAGTATCTTATCGCCCCCGGCATCAAAAAGTCTAATAACTACAGGCTGAGGAGCAGTATCTGCTAATATTTTTGTATAAAATGATAATTGCTCTTCAACATCTTTGAAATTTTGTTTTCGCAAATAGATAGACTCTGTACGAAGTAACCCTACGCCCTCAGCGCAATATTTTTTTGCGGCTTCCAGTTCCTCAACAAATTCAATATTTGCTCGCAGTGAAAAAGAGACTCCATCTTTTGTTTTATTGGGACTTTGACATATATCTTTGGCTTCACTAATCACTTTACGGTACTTATCGATCTGTTCATGGTACTTTTTACGTGTCTTTTCGTCCGGTTTTACAATAACCTTTCCCAATCTCCCATCAACGATAAGTTGGGTATCGTCAGTAATGTGTGAGGTTCCTTCTTGGGTTCCCAACACTGTTGGTAACTCCATAGAACGAGCTATGATCGCAGCATGTGAGCTCACACCTCCTCTATCCATGACAATACCTTTCGCCCCTTGGTCGGCAAACCCAATAACCTCACGGGGGCTCAACTCGTTCGCAACAATTATAGCCCCATCAGCCACATCATGAAGATCATAGTTATGCAGAACCTGGATTAACCGATCCCTGATATCAGTAATATCTACTGAGCGGTCTTCAGCCTTATTTTGTTTGAGAATACGCAAGTAAGTTTCAAAAACGGAATCAACAGCGGCATCAGCTGTTAAATTTTTATCTATTATTTTTTGCTTGACCTGTTTATTCAGCTCAGGATCTTTAATAACCTCGATCTGCATACGAACAAGTTCAGCGGTACTCTCTTCATCCTGTTCATCTAAAATTTGGGTGAGTTCTTCTTCAACTTTTGTGCGCGCCTGCTGAAATTCATCCAGCTGGTGCTGGATCTGTCCATCAGACACAAATGCCTCTGATACTGACGGAAGACGACGCTTATAAATACTTGCATTACCAATAACAATGCCCGGTGCTCCCGGCACGCCAGACAAAATCATATCGCCGTCTTTTTTACTGTTCATCGTCTTCATACACTTCTCCAAAGCCACTGTCGATTAGTTCTATAATCGCTTCTAACGCTTCTTCCTCATCATCACCATCGACTTCGAGTTCGAGCTCAGCGCCTTTTTCTGCAGCCAGCGTCATAACGCCCAATATACTTTTCCCATTTACTTTATATCCATACATATGGATATAAAAGTCGGACTCATAATTTGAAGCCAATTTCACCATCGCCGCTGCAGGACGAGCATGCAGTCCGGCATCATTAACAATTGTAACTTTCTTTTTTATCATCCTGTAATATTGTGGTTTAGGGGCATAAGATGCCAATTATTGCCGTAACTATCCACAGTAGTTACTCTAAATATGCTACAGTATCGAGCCACTCCTACGCATTCAAAACATTTGTGAATGTTAGCTGCGACAATATTGTCAACTGTTCTGCTGATTTCTTAAATTGTTGCTCATTTTGAACCATGATATAAATATTTTTTACATGTCCGTAACGAAAGAAGATGTCAATTACGTTGCAGATCTAGCGCGTCTGGAACTAACAGAAGAGGAAACCGAATCATTAACGGGGGATATGAACCAGATTCTTGATCATATTGAAACCCTTGAAGAAGTTGACACCTCCGACGTTGAACCACTGGAGCATGTTATTGAACTTGAGTACCGACTTCGTGATGACAATGCGAAAGAGCCCCTATCACACGAAGATGCCCTTAAAAATGCGCCTGATGCCGACTCAGATTATTTCCGTGTGCCCCGCGTTATTGATTAACGGTCACTGTTCTCTATCCTAGAAGTTCTATTTGGCAACCGTTGAACTATCAATGGCAAAGTATAGTGTTCAAAAACACATTCATTTAATCATTTTCTACCTTGAGTAAACAAAAAGGGAAATACGATCTTAAAGAAGATTTTATCTCACGTCTATCCGAAAAAAAACAACATTGGATAGCCTTAGCCATCCTTTTTTTGTTGCCCCTCATCTTATACTCTGCCATCTTTTTAGGGGGCAAGCAATTTTTAGGGAATGATGTATTACAATGGCGCGCCGGCTCTGAATCTGTTGTTGAACATATTGAAGAACATAATGAACATCCCCTTTGGGCTACCAATATGTTTTCAGGCATGCCTTCCTATGTTGTTCATAACCCTTCATCACCATATAACGTTGATACTTTTATTAAAAAGATAGGAGGAGATACCCATCCCCTGCCCTATTTCTGGATATTGTTGGGTGGTGCCTACTGCTTTTTTGTGGTGATGGGCATGCGTCCTTTTTCATCAGCATTGGGGGCTACTCTTATTGGATTTACGACATATCTGCCCATCATTATTGAAGCTGGCCACTATAGCAAGTTTATCACCTTTGCATTTATACCCTGGATGTTTGTGGGGTACTATCTGATCTCCAGGTCTGATAAAAAATGGCTTGGATTCTTTACCTTTGCTCTTGCTGTAACACTGCTGTTGCGAGGAAACCATCCCCAGGTAACCTATTACTTTTTATACCTGTTAGGATTCTGGTGGATCTATGACAGCTGGCTCTTCTATCAAAAAGCGGAAATTAAAGACTGGCTCCAGCGAACAGGTATTGCCTTTGGCAGCGGGATATTAGCCATTCTCTGTAGTATCGACCTCTATTGGAGATTATTAGAGTATGCCCAATACAGTACCCGCGGCGGTTCAACACTCGATACCTCTCAGGCCGGGGGACTATCCCTTGAATATGCCTTTAGTTGGTCGCAGGGCGTGGGTGAACTTCTTACTTTAATAATTCCGGGTCTGTACGGTGGTTCTTCCGGTGAAGCCTACTGGGGACCAAAATCGTTCACCAGCGGCCCCCACTATTTTGGAGCTATAGCATTTGTTTTGGCCCTTATTGGACTCATCCATTATCGGAAAAAAATAAAGTATCTGTTTTTTGGGGTAGGATCGCTTACGATGCTTTTCTCACTGGGATACCATTTTCCGTTGCTCAATGAGTTTATGTTCAACTACATGCCATATTTCAATAAATTTCGAACTCCTGAAATGTGGCTTATTGTTACGGTATTTTGCTATTCAGTACTTGCTGTATTCGGCATTGAGGCATTAATTAGCCTTGCTAAAAATGCTAAAACATCTCTCAATGATCTATTGATTCCTTTGGGAGTTGCTATCGGCATCGGTGTTATATTTACCCTCGGGAGTAGTGCATTGCTTTCTTTTGAAAAGCCAGGAGAATTCAATCAGTATGCTCAGCAGTTAGCCCAACAGAATAATGTTTCACCCGACAATCAACGGGTTCAACAGGGCGTAAGCAACTATATTAATACCAAGCTCAAACCCAAACGTAAAGAAATTGCCAGTAATGATGCTACACGATATCTGATACTGGTACTTATTGCTGGTGGACTAATCGTGGCTTTTGTTCAACGAAAAATAAGCAAAGGCTATCTGTTGCTTGGCCTGCTGCTGCTTACTGCCTATGACATGCTTCGTATTGATGCTCGTTATGTGAACGAAAAACGAATGGTATCAGATACTTTTGATGCCGAGCGGATGATCCAACAGCGGCAACAGCCTGTGGATACCTTCATTTTGGAAAACATTAATAGCAATGAAGGTTATCCTTACCGCGTATTCCCCTTAATGCGAAACCCCTTCAATAATGCTATTCCCGCTTATTTTTACCCTACTATTGGTGGATATACCGGGGCGAAACTAGCTCACTACCAAGATATGGTTGATCAGTTACTCATGAAAGGACAATCGGGAATCAACCACCCCATACTGGATATGCTTAATGTAAAGTACGTAACGGCAAAACAACGCCTTCCTTTTAACGGTTATTCCGAAGTGTATAACGAAGAGGGACAGCGTGTTTATAGAAATGAGGACGTGCTTCCTAAAGCATTCTTTGTAGACTCAATAAAAACAGTCTCAACGCCACAGCAAGCTGTTGATCTGATGCAACCCACTACTGGTTTCAATCCTGCTTCAACAGCAATTGTAGAAACAAAAAACGCTGTTACAGCATCTGAGGATACTACATCATCTGTTGCTGTAACCTCTTACAAAGCCAATAGTATTGAGCTAAAGACTTCTACACAAGAGAAAGACTTCCTGGTTTTAAGTGAAGTCTTTTATCCAGCAGGATGGACAGCAACTATCGATGGCGAAGCTACTGAGATCTATAAAACGAATTTTATTCTTCGCGGGTTGGAGATTCCTGCTGGTAAACACACCATTAGGATGACATTTAAACCGGCCTCTAACGTTTGGGGAAGTCGTATTGCTTGGTTTGGACACATTATTCTGTGGATATCGGGGATTGGACTGCTTGTCTTCAACTTCGGTTGGATAGGAAGCAATAATGAACAGCAAGAAGACCAGAGTAGTAAAGAATAATAGTTTAACCTTTTTGGTATTTTTTCCTTACTTCATCAGCACTAAAGTAATCTTCTAACAGCTTGTAATCGCGACTGTAGTAATCTATAACTTTTTCCAGGGATTCTCTTGTTAAATCCTGGAGTGAATAGGAAGAACCACCCGATTTCTCTGATCTTAATTCAATGTTTGAATTATATTTCTGCAAACGCTCTTCAAGCTTTGATAACTCAGACAAGGTAAATATCTCATCGAGATAGGTCAGAGAATTTCCCAAAAACAGGTATTGTGGTCGCAGGTGATGTTCGAGACTGGTATTTATATTACTGTAGTCAATCAAATGATCTACGAAAAAATTAATATCGGGTATTACAGGCAACCCCCTCTTTTCTAATTCTTTTTGAGAACACTTCAGATCCTGTAAGTCAATAACTCTATTCCGATAGCAGGAAATAAATCGCTTTACAGGATCACGGACAACGGCAAAGATAATGTTTCTGCTATCAGCCTCCAGGCTCTTAACCCCTGTAAAGGCTTGTGGTCTTTTGTGGTAATAATCGTGAATATTTTGATATCCCCATTCACGATGCTCTTTGTAATTATACTCTTGGTCAAATTCCAGTTCATACAGCAAATGCTTAATTGAGGAACAGGCATTTTTCGGAATGGGAATATAAATCAGTTGATGCCCCGGCAGAACAATTTGATGGACTTGATAGCCAGGCATTCCTACCCGGCGTGCGCCATAATAGAAATACAGGCGTAGGTTATAAAAAAATGAATAAAAGGTCTTCTTTATCATAATTGAAAAAAAGCGTACTAAATTATCTCCTTATAAGGATAACCTATTCATATTAGGTGCCTTTGATAAAAAAGTTCTGTTTTTTACACTATTTTGTTTTAATTATTTCTAAGGTAATACAACTTTAAAAAACCATACTGTAGTAATTAAGAAAAAAATTGAAATATCGTTATTCTTGGTAATCTTCTTTTCTCTCCTTACCCAGCTTTTCACTATCAACAGATATAATGAACCTTATCCTGCCATTTTGTTACCAAGTGGGGAACAACTTTTTTTAAATAAAAAAAACTACAACTATACAAAGTATATTGTTGAAGTTATTAGTGATAATGGAGATAAAGAACTTATTAATACTGATAAATTATTAGAAACAGTACCTACCCATTACAGGGGGCGGATTATAAAAAATCGATTTGGATTCCCAAATATAAAAAAGGAAGAGAGATATAATATTAGAAAGGGACACTCATGGTTCAAAAAAAAACTTCAACCACTTACAACTTTTGACGAAGTTGATAAAATAATAATAAAGAAGCTTTTCTTATCACAGAACTTGAATAATCCCATCTCAGACACAACTGATATTCAAACTTACTTTATACTAAGTTTAAAGTAGAATGAATAAAAAAGTAAAAGATTGGTTTGATTATTTTTTACACAACGATTACGCAATTCCTCAAAAAGGATTGGCTTTATATAGAATAATATACTCAGCCTTCTTTCTTCTACTTGGTCTACCTGTTTTCTCATGGATTAACAAAAACCCAGATATTTTTTTTGATCCGCCTCAATACAGCATATCTGCATTATTTTCTTCCTTCCCTCCCGAATGGTTTTTTGTCTTTCTTGACCTTTCTATCTGTATTTTGTTTTTCGCCTTATTATTTGGCTATAAAACAAAGGTAGTTTCAATCTTACTAACTGTTCTTTTAATCATCGGTAATTCATTTCGGTACTCATTTGGTAAAATTGATCATAATATAATAGTTGTTCTAGTACCCTTCTTTATGAGTTTTTCGGGGTGGGGTAACACATTATCTTTGGACGCAAAATTAAATCCTCAGACCTCTCTTAATAACAAAGATGCCATCAGCTCAGGTTTGCCAATTACAATCCTTGCTCTGCTACTGGGGTTCGGTTTCTTCTCAGCGGGTTATCCTAAGCTATTCACTTGGATCGACTTCGATTTAACAACTCAAGGAGTTAAGAATTGGGTGTTAAGAGGATTTTATATCCTTGGGCGTGATGATTTCTTAATATCGTACTTTTCACAAATTAACTACCCATTATTTTGGGAAATTTTAGATATCATCGCTGTCCTCTTTGAACTAGGTTTTCTTATAGCTGTATTTAACAAAAAATATTTCAGGATTTTTGTTGGGATAGCTATTTTTTTCCATTTGAATAATCTTCTTATGCTTAATATTTCATTTACTTCTCATTTAATCATTTACCTTTTGTTTATAAACTGGAATTCACTTTTAAATAAGATTAATATTTCCTATATCTCAGAACAAATTACAATAAGGAAGCTATTATTGTCATCTGCTATTTATCTCAGTCTTTTGATAACCTTTTATCATTTCAACAGTAATATTACCCAGCTCCTAACCTTTTCTCCTGTAGCTATTTTACTTTCATCAATTGTTAATAACCCTTCAGTAATTATTAATTTTTCATTACTATTTTTCTCAGCAACTATAGTATTTATACTTGCTGCCAAAAAAGTTAAAATTACCTTTTTTAAAAATAATGTTTAAGAATTTAATGCACTTCCATACTAACATATGTTGAGGTAAATTCTCAGCTAATTACCTAATTTTACTCCCAGCCCAACCATTTGCCTGTAAAGATCTTTTTGAACTCTGCCCAATATCTAAACGCAGGTACCCAACTAATAAATTCTGAAATACTAAGTGACTTTCCCTGAGAGCGCCGAATATTATATAACTGGTACTTGCGCTGCGCCTTCGTCAAGTATTTTTTATGCTTCTTATAAAACTGGTAATACCCTTTTGACGAGGAATGACTTGTAATACGATCCTCTTGGTGATCCATGTGAATATTCTGTAACGGTTTTTGTACATTTTTAATTGGGCCATATACTCTACAAAGCCGCAACCAAAGGTCATAATCTTGTGCTGCTTCCAGTTCAGGGTCAAAGCCACCTACTTCAAGAATACGATCCCTGCGAGCCAATACTTGGTTTCCGACCTGATTTGTAAATTGCAATGTTTCCAGATCAATAATTTTGGCTTTATGCCAGACTGCCTCTCCCTTGGAATGGATCATCCTCGTATCTGAAGTAACGAACGCATATTTATCGCTATATGCATTCATCAAACATTGAATTCGATCTTGATGCCACTCGTCATCATCATCCAGACCGGCAACAAATTCTCCGGAAGCTTCTTCTATACCTTTATTTCTTGCACGACAAGCCCCAACAGAATCATCAAACTGTATATGCCTAATATTGCATTGACCTTTATACTCTTCAATAACATCTGCAGTATGATCTACAGACCCATCATTAACTACAATAATTTCCATATTTTCATAGGTCTGCACCAACACCGAGTCTATAGCTCGCGGCAACAGATCAGCCCTATTGTGGGTAGTAATAATAGCAGAAACCAACGGTAAAGAATCAGCCATTAACTTTATTAGGTTATAGAATCTAAAATTCGCATTCTTGCTCTAAAAAAATGTATTTTCATGTTTTCATTAATTAACTGGTACAATACAACCAATGAGCAGTAATCCAACAGTTTCTTTTATTATCTGTACGTACAACAGGCAAGAGTACCTTGATGACACCTTGGAATCATTAGTATCTGAGAAGTTCCCTCAAACGCAGATAGAACTGCTCATTGTTGACAACAACTCAAAAGATAATACCCCAGCTGTTGTTCAGAAATACCAGCAATTAACCGCTAAAGATGGTAAACCCATACGTTATATCAAAGAAAGGAATCAGGGGCTTTCGCACGCCCGAAATCGAGGTATTGCGGAATCAAAAGCACCGTATATCGTTTTTTTGGATGATGATATTCGGGCGACCTCTTCTTTAATACCTGCGTGGGTGTCATTTTTTGAATCCAATCCGGAGGCAGTAGCAGCAGGAGGTAAGATTCATGTGCAATTTGATGATCCCCGCCCCTCGTGGATGTCTCACTTTTTACTCCCCCTGTTAGGATATCACGATTTAGGAGACAGTCTAAAAACCTATCCAAAAACGAAATATCCTTTCGGTGGAAATATGGGCTTTAAAAAAAACATATTCGAACAGGTCGCTACATTCAATATCGAACTGGGTCGGAAAGGAGAATCGCTAAATGCCGGGGAAGAAAAAGAACTATTCCGCCGCATTCGAGAACAATCTAACGACATCTATTACCTGCCTGATGCCTTTTTGTATCACCGAGTTAATAAAAGCAGACTTACCGTTGACTACATTCGGAAACAGGCGTTGGGGCTTGGTAAAAGCATGCACCGCCGACTTAAACAAGCTTCGACAATCCAAAAAGCCCAAAATTGGTTCGCCGAGTTATTTAAACTAGCTGCATCATTCCCATTGGGCTTTGTTTACCTTATAAGCTTTCAACTCGACAAAGCAATCATGCTGTTCAAATTTCGCTGGTGGATCTGGAAAGGGTACAATCAATCTTCTTGAAGGGTATTATTGCAAATCTTTAACCCTCACTCTGAGATGGGTTTTGCCAACACAGCTTATTACTACGGGCGTATAAACTCCCTAAGAGGTAGTTACCCACAGCTTTTGCAAAAGTCTCAGTTAAGGCATTCCCCGTAGATCTGTGTAAGCTTTTGCCCTTGTTTTTTGGCATCAAATTGGGCCCTCATTCGTTTTGACGCTGCTTGCCCCATCTGCTTTCTTAAGCTTGGATCTTGATATAAAGACATAAGATGTGCTGCCAATCTCTTTGTATCTTTCTCTTCAGCCAACAAGCCCGTTTCTTTATCATCTACCACCTCCGGTATATCACCATGCTTACTGCCTATTATTGGAAGGCCTGTTGCTGCAGCTTCAATGGTCGTGACAGGAGCCCCTCCCTCGTTATCACCATTATCGGCTTCAATACTTGGTGCTAAAAAAAGATTATGTTTATAATATTCTTTTCGTAGCTGTTCCAATGGAATCATCCCAGCCAGATGAACGGTTTCTTCCAACCCATTTTTTGTGATAAAATTCAGAATCTCCTGTTTTACGCTTTCAGAATCAGAAGTATCACTACTATCACCAATAAGTGTTACTGTGCCCTTCCCTCCTTCTTTCCGAAATCTCAGAAACGCTTTTAATCCATAGATAAATCCTTTTTTCTCGACAAACCGTCCAGCCATGAGTATTTTCAACTCTTGTTCTTGAGAGTATTTTGTACGGACTTCATAGTTATCTAAATCAACTCCCAGATGTTGAACAGTAATTTTTTTCGAAGGACATCCAAGATGTTCTATCTTTTCTTTCATTGCCGGTCCTTCTACCAAGAAACGGTCTCCCTTGTCGAATAATCGGCGGTACTTCTTTTTCCATTTGGGTTTTTCGCGGGGTAAAGAGGAGGCATCATACCCATAAAAGGTCGTCACTAATGGAACCTTTAGCCGATCTGCCAAACCTACGCTATAGTACCCCATTGGACCAAAGTGAGCATGGATAAGATCAACCTCCCTTTTTTTAGCTTGCCGGTAAAAACTGGGATAATACCCTATAATTCTTTTGATAAGGCTGTCCATCTGCCGAATTCCAAATAGCAATTCCTCGTCCCGAGAATAGAGTTCAGGAATCCAATCAACCATATCCAGATTTTTACTGAAGTTTGTTAAAACCAAACTGTCTACATCCACCTGATTTTTTAACTGGGTATAGATCCAATTCTCACTTTGTTTAAAAAAGATATGCGAGGTATGACATACCAGAGTACTTGCCAGAGAGGACTCACTCATAACTTGAATTAACTTTTATCATCTTTGAGATTCTCAATGCTTTCAAATAATAATCGTTTTGCCTCTTTATAGGCTTTTAGTCTGCCGAAGTGAATTAACCCTAGATATGTAATAATCCCCGTCAGTACCTGTATTACTAGTACTGAAAAAAGAGTCCAGGTCGACGGTATCACCAATCCAACGCCATACACAATAACGGCCATAGTAATACTGTAGAAAAAAACACCGGCAACATTAGTTATAAATTCAGTAAATGTCATGTCAATGATATTTCCTACTATTGTAATTGCAGGGTACCAAACAATATAACTTCGGATAGCATAGGCAGCTGCAACTCCTATAACGCCCCATTTAAGGCCGATAACAAAAGCTAAAATGGTTACAATACTTACTACAATATTCCATTTAAACTGAACATCCGTTTTATTTTGGGACTGAAATATCCATCCGGAAGTAGAACCCATCGGTTGCTTTATCCCAACAAAGCATAGTATCTGCAATACCGGTACTACCTCTTCCCATTGAGAACCAAAAACAGAAATAACAAAAGGCTCGGCCACTACAAATAACCCACACATCATTGGCATACTAATGAGCGCAATAATTCTGTTGGCCTGCAGATATATTCGTTTAACCCGTTGGATATCATCCTGGATCTTTGACAAAGCCGGAAACATTACTTGTTGTAGTACATTTGTAACTTGGCTAATGGGAAGCAGCATGGTACTGTAGGCCCTGGTATAGATTCCCAGCCCTGCTGAACCCACGAAACGCCCGATAAGCAAATCATCGGCACTACGCGACCAGTAGTTGATTATTTTGAACCCCAACAGGTTAGAACTGAATTTAAGAAGGTCTTTAACCGCCTTCCCGTCATATATCCATTTCGGACGCCACGGGCTAAGTACCCAAAGCAACACAGAATTAGACCCTACTGTGATAAGACTTTGCCAAGCTAAACTCCAAACTCCAAAACCCGTTAACGCCATACCCACTGCAATACCGCCACTTATCACCTGTGTTGAAATTTGTACGATTGTCAATTTTTTAAAGTTCATCTTTCGCTGCAGCAATGACTGCTGTACTGTGTTCAATGAACCGATAAAAAACTGTAGTGCTATAAAACGGGTGAGATTAACCAGTGCAGGCTCTCCATAGAAATCGGCAACAAGCGATGCCGATGCTCCAACAATCAGGGTCAAGAACGTTCCAATCAGCACATTTATCCAAAAAATGGAGGACAAATGACGCTCTTCAATATTTTTTTTCTGGATGAGGGCCGCCCCAAAACCGGCATCACTAAATAACTCAACGAATCCGGTAATAACGATAATCATCCCTATCAAACCGAAAGCCTCGGGCGTCAATAACCTGGTGAGAAGGACTATAACACCAAAACGAATAAGCTGTTGCACCACGCGTGCCGTAGCAGTCCAACTAACTCCGGATAGTGTTTTTTCTTTAAGAGCCATTAATAATAGAACTCAAACTATGAATTGAATGAAATATTCTCATTTTTTATAACTAATTGTATCTGCAAAAGTAGTCTCAGATGTATGAGAGTTATGAATTTCAGATAACATTTCAGCCCGTTTTTTTCTCCCCTCTTCTTTGTAATACAATCTCAGATTGATCTTTTTATAGATTTCATTATAAATTTTGTACAGCAAATATCGGAGTTTCCCTACTTTGAAAGTATTGGACGTATATGTTATTGGATATCCCAGATTTGATAAAATATCAGCTGTTAATGACTCAAAAATCCTTGTCTCTTTTGGGGACAATTGTTTCAAAAATTTACCCTTGTTATCTGACATCACCGGTTTCGATAGGTTCTCCCAAAAGTTTGATTTTTCAGCCTCTTTAACAGCACTCCTGCTCTCATGAAAATAAAGCATTGCTTCCTCAAAAGAGATTCCTACAAATGTACAGATCTCCTCTAACACCGATTGGGGATTTTCTATAAGATCTTCGTACCGTACCAATTTAACCGACCCTTTATTGATAAGTTCTTGGTACACCTGCAAACACTTTTGTTGCTCTTGCTTCCACTCTTCAGCAATAAAATATACGTGCTGATCGTGTGTTGCTACTTTTTTTATTGAACAAGCCACATCTCGCCCATCACGACATAAATAAATAAACTTTGCATCCGGGACCACTTCTAAAATTTGGAATGCGTGATTAAATAGCTTGTTTTCCTTACATACCCACCCTTCTGCTCCTTCTCTTTGAGAGTAAAGGGTGTATAATGTGTTAATAATACCACTAACATTGGGGGTATGACATTGATCTAATACTTCTTGGACAGTAAATTGGTATTTCCATTCCAAATGTGAACCGGGCACTTGGGTCATACGAATTGCTTGCTCCACTAACTTCCTGAACTGCTCCTGATCGTTAAGAGGACCGTAATTAGCAGCGACCTTCATCAGATGTCTCCACATATGCGGGGGCGGCGGAGCAGCCAGAATAGAATGCATTCCCAACATTTTTCTCAGCAAATTACTACCGCTGCGTTCCGAAGACATAATAAATATCGGTTTCATATCAACTCTCTAGCTTTGCGATCATTTCAATGAGATCCTCCTCTTCAGCTGATTGTGCCTCATTGACAGATATTGGAAATGATTCCTTGCCCAAGGTATCTTTTTTCTCCAAAGAAAATTTGGCTGCTATTTTAGCAATTTCTGATTCTGGAGCTGAGCAGAACTGTTTGTATGATAGGCGATATTTTCTCTGGGTTTGAATACGACCTAAATCCTTATTGAGTTTTTCGCGAAGCCCTATAAGCTGTCGGGCAATCTGTTCTGCAGGTGCTAAACCTTCCAATTCTCGCCAATTAGGTGGTCTTACTGACCACCATTGAGCAATATCACCCATATTTTGTTTGCGGCTTCTAATCAATGAAACTCCTGCATCCTTTAACTCACGATCGATTACAATAAAGTTAGATTGCGGAAAAATCTTGGATATTGCATCTATTCGCAAAATGTTTTTTACATTTTTATTGATAAAGGGTACTCCCTTAAAAAGCTGTTCTATTTTGGCAATGGTGCCGCTGATAATATCCTCATCTTTTGCACTTACATCTTTATACGCTATGTAATCTCGGTATCCCCAAAATTGGGCCCAGAAATCGCCCCCCTCGTGCGGGGCATTTGGGCCCGGGATATTTCCATAGCTATTTGAAAAATCAGAATGATATATACCAAATAAAGCCAAACGTATGCTCGTGTTTAATGCTGTAGCATGAGGCAACCGGTCGGTACCATTCATAAAATAGGCCACTTTAAGACGATGTGCCATGTATTGGTATAGAAGTGTTGTTCCAGACCTGGGCAGTCCCAAAATAAAAATGGGAGGGTATTGGGGCTTCCCGACAGAGCTGACCATAAAGGTCTCTATCGGTGCCAGTAGTTTATTTGCAATTTTCTGTATCATTAATCTTTTTCATTCCTGGACGCTATATCGACTTTACTTTCTTTACTGCCTTTAAAAGCTTGCCGGAGATCACCCCACGCTTTACCGGCCATTTAGAACTCCCAAAGCGACTTTTAAAGTTAGCAACCCCTTCATGTCCTCCACTGGGATTGAAATCGTAAAAACGAAAGCCTTTTTCAATACCATCTTTCATTATTTCTGGGTGCAACACATTATTAGCTCGATAATCAAAATACTTCTTGTATGATGCTCCATGCCAGTAATCAATATGGTTATTCCAATAAAAAACAATAGCCCCCGATGCCAATTCACCTTCAACTTCTGCTAACCATAGTTTCACATTTGACGGGTATTGCTTGTTCAGCCGATAACATTCTTCAAAAAAGTCCCAAGAATAGGAACTACTGGCATCAGCCCCCCACCGTTCAAGTGAAGCTTGATACGCCTCAAAATAAGCTTTGTAATCCTTTTTGTTAGCACTAGTACGTACTGAAACCCCCATATCAAGACCTTTATTCATACTACTCCGATGGCCCCTGGAAAACCCTTCCAATACCTTTTCAAAACTTTGGTCAAGAGATATAATTTGAGTAAAATCGTCCTCGCCCCGATCAAAGGAATTAATCCAGGTATTTGCATTCCAGTGACTCCGCAAGGGGTTATCGGTAAGATATACCTCGCCAGTTCGCAACTCTTGAATCGTCTTATATAGGATTGTCACCTCTTCATCTTTAAGTTCCCCATCTGCAATAATACCTCCGTAGCATCCTGCAAAAGAAGATTCATAGTTTCTGAGAATTCCCATTGTTGACTGACTTGTTTGAACAAGCGGAAGTATTGCTTTTGTCCCTCGGTCAGTAATAAGAGCAATAGGACGATTAACCTTATCGCTATATACTTTTTCAATAAGGGTGTGCCAAAGTGGAGAATGAAAAAAGGTTGCATATGGACACGCTTCAGCAACTTTACGCCAAAGAGAATGATCTGCATTCTTTATAATCTTCATACACTATGTTATTCACTACTAATATTAAATCAAAAACTGTCTCAAATATCTACATGTTAACTACCAACCCAACATTTACTATCTATTGTTAAAGCAGTTGGTCAATTACATCTGATATTTTCTTAAAGTAAGCCTCCCCGACATTTAAATCTGGATAGAGTGGCAAACGAATCAACCGATTACTATACTGCTGCGTTAATGTTAAAGATTGTTCAGCCCCAATATTAGATTCATAAAATGGAGAACTATGCAAAGGAACATAATGAAATGTCGCGGGTATCCCCACATCTTTAAAAGCAGCAATCAACTCACTTTGTTGATCCTCATCTTCTGCTAAGAAATAAAAAATATGGTAATTTGAATCACAGCTGTTCGGTATTACAGGCAACTGTAAGTGATTCTTATACGGTCTCAACGTATCCATATATTGCTGCCATATACGCTTACGCTCAGCTTTTATTTGATCACGTTTTTCTAACTGGGCAGCGAGTAATGCCGCTAATATATCTGAAGGAATATAGCTGCTTCCCTCTTTTACCCACGTATATTTATCAACCTCTCCACGAATAAAAGCAGCTCTGTTGGTTCCTTTTTCACGTACTATCTCAGCCTTCTTAGCAATGTCATTGTTGTTGGTAATAAAAGCACCACCTTCTCCACAGGTAATGTTCTTGGTATCATGAAAGCTAAAACAACCAATATCCCCAATAGTACCTAAAGCATTATCTTTGTAGTAGGCATCTACCCCCTGGGCCGCATCTTCTATTACATACAGATCATATTGAGCTGCTATATTCATGATAGCATCCATATCACAACTTACCCCGGCATAATGTACCGGAACAATAGCTCTAGTATTATCGGTAATTTTCTGTTCAATATCAGCTGGATCGATATTCATTGTTTGAGGTAAGATATCCGCAAAAACAGGTTTTGCTCCTCTTAAAATCACGGCATTAGCAGATGATACAAAATTAAATGATGGCATAATTACTTCATCTCCCTCTTCTATCCCCAATACAATCATCGCCATCTCAAGGGCATGCGTACAAGAAGTTGTAAGCAGTACATGATTAACATTTAACCAGTCCTCCATCTCTTCCTGAACACCTTGTGTTTTTGGACCGTCTCCGCGCAAATGCTTTTGTCGCAAAGCATTTATAATAGCTTGTTCTTCCTCTTTTCCTATAAAAGGTTCATTAAAAGGGATATCCATAGTAGGTATTCAATAAACTTATAACAGATAAAAAACTAATTAAAAGCAAATTCAAAGCCTCATGCAATTCAATTCCATATAAATATTATTAACTTCTTTTTTTCTGATTACGGTATTTGTGTATTAAGAATCATTATTAGCCAGCATGTCTAAAAACGTATATTTTAAATATGTGGCTTAAAATATAGATTTCTTAATCACTCTTTTAAGATTATTCAGCGAACCTATGAAAGCAATTAATGTAATACAACAAGAAGACTACAATAGACTGGAGATTGCAGATACCCCTACTCCCCAACCGGCAGAGCATGAACTGCTCATAAAAATTGAAGCTACTGCTGTTAACCGTGCTGATTTACTGCAGCGCACCGGCAACTATCCACCTCCCAAAGGGGCCAGTAAAATATTAGGTCTGGAGATGGCAGGTATTGTTGAAAAAATAGGATCGGCAGTAAAGAATTGGGAAGTCGGAGATAAAATATTTTCGCTGCTCCCGGGCGGTGGATATGCCGAGTTTTGTACCATCCATGAAGATATGGCAATGCCTATTCCAGAGGATCTCTCCTTCGAGGAAGCTGCAGCAATACCAGAAACCTTTTTAACGGCTTTTCAGGCAATCGACTGGCTGGGGAAATTACAACAAGAAGAAACAATTCTTATCCATGCCGCCGGCAGTGGTGTGGGAACTTCTGCAATTCAGCTGGCTCAACATTTGTTTAATGCTCGAATCATCGCCACGGCAGGCAAAGCTCACAAGCTTGAAACAGCTAAAAAGTTGGGTGCCGACTTTGCCTATAATTATAAGAAGCAAAACTACGCCCAGGAAATTATCAGTGATATCGGAGCAGACACGGTTGATCTTGTTATTGACTTTATTGGCAAACCATACTGGCACAAAAATATGGAGATCATCGCCACCGACGGCCGTATTGTTTACCTCTCTTTCCTAGGCGGACATAAAGTTGAAGGAATGAGTCTCATTCCCATCTTAAGAAAGCGATTGTCTATTATGGGATCGACTCTTCGGTCGAGATCACTGGACTATAAAATTGATCTCACTCAGGATTTTAAAGAGCAAACCCTTTCTCTATTTAGTAACCAAACTTTATCTCCTGTTATCGATTCTATGTATGATTGGAGTGAAACAGAACAGGCCCACCAGCGCATGCAGAACAACAAAAATACAGGAAAAATTGTATTGACAGGAATGTAATTCTGTAGCAGTGGCGTATCACAATACGCCTATGCTGCTACGGTCTGTTATATTAATTATCCCATGCACATGATTGGGCATTATCACGCAATTGTTCGGTTCTTAGCCATTCTTGTTTCCCAATTTTGCCATATTTGTTTAAAATCATTATACCATTTTCGATGTGACCAAATAGATGATATCGGTCTGGAACACAAATAGTTGCAAAATAATAGCCGGGCTGCGAGTAGTCATAATTTTCAAGTCTGATAGACTGTCTGTTATGTATGTTTACGAGGATCATACATCATTAGATGTCTGTTTTTATCGGTAGTCATATTAGTATGACCGGTTATATTCTCAATCCTTTCAAAATTGGGTAAGGATTTCTGTAGGCAGAATATTATCTTTGGAGCGAATAATTTTCACAACAGAATTTTTATATATCCATGGCGCAACCGACGTTTAGTACCCATGTTGGAATGGTAGACATTCTACCTGATGAAGTGGGAAAATGGCAAAAGCTGGAACAGATTATCCACGAAGAAGCCAAAAAATTTAACTTCGAGGAGATCCGCACACCCATAATGGAACAAACCGAACTTATTGCACGGGGTGTGGGGCAGCTAACCGATATTGTCTCTAAAGAGATGTTTGCTTTCGAACGCGGTGATGATCAATACGTACTTCGCCCTGAATGTACCGCCCCGGTAGCTCGCTCTTTTGTAGAAAATCACCTTGACCAACGTGGGGGAACCCAAAACCTCTATTATATCGGACCTATGTTCCGCGCCGAGAAGCCCCAAAAGGGACGACAGCGGCAATTTCACCAATTCGGAGCAGAAATTATAGGTGCTGATGATCCCGCTGCTGATGTGGATATTATCGCTTTTATGATGGCAATTTACGATCGCGTAGGAATCAGTAATACTACCCTTAAAATAAATTCTGTTGGCGATCCGGAGAGTCGTAAAGCTTATACCGATGCCCTCAAAGATTATTTTCGTCCCAACCTGGATGAAATGAGTGAGATCTCACAACGTCGCTTTGAAAAAAATCCTCTTCGAATTTTGGATTCGAAGGAGGAAGAAGATCAGCCTTTCATTGAAAACGCTCCGGTAATTACGGACTTTTTAACCGAAGAAACGGCCGAACACTATAAGCAGGTAAAAGAGCTTTTGGATGCCTTGGATATCACCTATGAAGAAGACCCACACCTGGTACGTGGCCTCGACTACTATACCCGCACTGCCTTTGAACTTATTAGTCCTGATCTCGGTGCCCAAGATGCATTAGGTGGTGGTGGTCGTTATGATCTGCTTATTGAAGAAATTGGTGGACAACCAACACCTGCCGTTGGCTTTGCCGCCGGTATGGAGCGGCTGCTTATCGCTTGTGAAGAACTTGACATCAGCCTTCAAGAAGAAGAAATGCTGGATGTATACATTGTAACGCTCGGTGAGGATGCTCGCAAATGGGGACTCCAACATCTTCCCAAGCTTCGAAACGTCGGCCTTTCAGCTTCGATGGATTATATTGGCCGTTCAATGAAAGCCCAGATGAAAGATGCTGATCGTGAAAATGCGCGTCATACTATCATCGTAGGCAGCCATGAGCTCAAAGAAGGCAAGTTTACCCTTCGCGATATGAAAGCAAGTGAAGAAGATGCCTATTCCTTTGAGCAGATTCTCGAAAAATTAACATCCTAATATTATAGCAGTATTCCTGTTTGTAATTTATTTCAGAGTGCTGCATAAATTATTATAGTAGCATGAAAGTGAAATATTACCTCATTGGGATTGCTCTCTTATTAGTTGCCCTATTTGGGTATCATTTTATTGCCGCTTCCCAAGCCGAAGAGATGATCGATAAAACTGTACAGGTAGAAGCTCAAAAAAATGAGCGTATCTCGGTGCAGTATTCTGCAATCGACGTAAATCCTTTCGCAGCCGATGTCACTATTCGTGATCTTACCATCATCCTCGGTGATCATATTGAACGAGCCAATAAGCTGACCTTTGATATCGAATACCTAGACTTTGTGAACATTTACATAGCGGGATTAAGCTACGGCCTTGATCATCTTCAAGAAGCAAAGTTAACAGCCATACGACCCACCTATGTAAATAAAAAAGGACTGCAAGAGATAAAGGCAGATACCTTAGAGGTCACCTATTCTGGAAATGCTCTGGATGGACTACGAAGTGCCATAAATGGTACCCCATTCGCCAGCTCTCAAACGATTGATGCCTATAGCTCGGGAATCATATTTTCACTGCCCAATACCTCTTTTTCGACCATAAAAGCGCAGCAATTTCAATACAGTGGTTCCATTGCCAGGCAGCAGGGTAACTTTTGGACCAAGGGAAATCATCAATTCCGATTAGATTCCCTGGTCTGGACACCACCTGCAAACTTTCAAAAAAGCTATAGCTTCTTCATTAAAGGCTTTGGATACTCAACGGACGCCATCCCCTTTGAATATGCCCAGCTCCACTCCAAACCAACGCAAGAAGCTAATAAGCTACGTATAGAAGGAGCAATAAATTCTAAACTGGCCCTTTTTTCTACCTCTGGGTTTATCATACTTGAGGACCCCCTCTCTCAATCAAAACTTAAGGATATAAAAGTAACAGCCAGTGACTATTCTGACTCTTTTGGTAATGTGTTAGCAAACATCGAGCGATTATTCTCGTTATCTATCCCCAAAACAAACGGGAGTATGAGCCTGCAACTAAGAGGAGCAGTATCAAACCCTTCCGTTGTTAAGAGCAACTAATAACAGTACAATATCATTAGCTACTCTTTCAGACTGTCACCTAAGGGCAAATAAAAAAGGCGGCCCGGAGGCCGCCTTTTCTGATATAATTCTGTTTCAATTTAGATTACGAAACGGCCTCACTTCCTTCAGGCACATCATATGGCTGTTGCGTTTCAGCACCGTAATCAGGCTGTCTGCTTAGTACAAAATAGCCGAGCATACCACTAACGAACGAGCCCAGCAGGATACCAATCTTACTGAACTCCAGGAATTCAGATCCAGCATCAAAAGAGAGGTTCCCAATAAAGAGCGACATGGTAAATCCGATACCGGCCAATAGGGCAACACCATACACTGTTTTCCAGGTTTCTTTATTATCAGCGAGATCAGTAAATCCTAACTTTGTAAGCAGCCATGTAAACCCAAGTATCCCCACCTGTTTACCTACAAAAAGTCCAATTGCTATACCCCATGTAATGGTAGAGGCAAAAGCATGACCAACTACTTCGGGGTCAAAAACGACTCCGGCATTAGCAAATGCAAAAATTGGCATAATCAAAAAGTAAACTGAAAAATGCAGCTTGTGTTCGAGTCGGTGCAAGGGTGATTCTGCATGCGTTACGGTCTCCTCCATATGGTGCAAGGCCTGTTCTTTGGTAACAGGCATGTCATCATCTTCTGCCTGTTTAAATAAGTCGAACCCTTCCTGTGCATATTCTTTAAGTCTTTCAACACTCCATCCCCGGGCTGCAGGAATTGCCAAACCAATTAACACACCTGCAATTGTGGCATGGACACCAGATTTGAGCACGGCCCACCATATTACAAATCCTACTATCATATATGGGGAAATTTTATTCACCCCTCGGTAGTTAAAGAACAGTAAAACGAGAAGTCCAATTGCGGCAATCCCAAGGGCTACCATACTGATAGACTCTGTATAAAATATTGCGATAACCAGTACTGCAATTAGATCATCAACTACAGCGATAGCCGTAACAAATACTTTGGCCCAGACCGGAACTCGAGTCCCCAGTAAAGCAACAACACCAATTACAAATGCAATATCCGTTGCCATGGGAATAGCCCAACCATTCATCATGGAGGCAGAACCAGCATTAAATCCCCAGTAGATTAACGCCGGTAAGGCTGCGCCACCGACAGCTGCAACAGCAGGTAGTAGTGCTGATTGTACTGATGACAACTCACCATACTTCATTTCCCGTTTTATCTCCAGGCCAACGAGCAAGAAGAAGATGGCCATCAAACCATCATTAATCCAGTGGTGTACTGATTTGTCAATATCAAGGTCCCCCACCCCCAATTGAATATGCATCTCAAGAAAGTGGTGGTAGATGTCATAGAGTGGACTGTTTGCTACAATGAGTGCAAGAATGGTTGTAAAAAGAAGCATCATTCCTGCCGCTGAATCTTTTTTAAAAAACTCTGCGATTTTGCCTTTAATACCGTTACTGTCTTCTGTCACTTTCCTAGCTTTTTAGATTAATAACTTTCTGTCAATACTTATTGTCGGTGAAATTCCTAAAATATTAAACCTATATTTACAATAGCTAAATGTCTGTAATCTGACCTATAATTAAAAGTTTATCTTGGCTATATAACATCTTTTATGATTTCCTTACTCCTTGTTTTAAAACAAGCCAGATATAAGTCAAAAAATGCATTCTGCCTATTTTTTTAGGGCCGTTATTTCTGTTATATCTTCGGCCTCACCAATTATAGACAGCTGGTCACCTTCTCTAATAACAGTATTGCCATGAGGTATTTTGATATCACCGTCTCTTCGTATAAGCGTTATCAAACTTTCTCCCGGCAATTGAATTTCCTTTATTTCTTTGCCTATCATATCTTCGGTTTTAGTGCCGGAACGGATAATGATATTAACAAAACGTTCGTTTCTGAGTAATACTTCTCGTAGCTCGGCCTCATCTCTTGCACTAACCCAGCGCTCCAAGAAATCATCATTATCAAGAATTTCAGCAGTATGAGCTAAAAAACGAAGATGTTGGGTAGATCGTTTCTTTGGGCTAACTAAAAAGAAGATGGCATACAACTTCTTACTTTCCTGGGCATTATCTTTGACAAGAGAATCATAGTTCTGATTGTCAACAGTAAGTCCGTCTTTAACCCGTACAATAACCAGTTCAGGATCAGTATCAACTTCTAGTTGGGTATGGTTTAAGGCAGCTCCTTCGCCAAGAGGGATGGCTCCAAAATTACTGACGGAATCAAACGTTTCATGCAGCTTTTTTTCACTAATCCCGGCTTTATCTGCCAAAATGGAACAGGCTCTATCTACAATATCCTGGTAATTGGTATCGCGATCTTTCACATCACATACAGCTGCCCGACTTACCACAAATTCATAAGGGTCCTCATCTCGAAGTCCCTTTTCTTGCATAATATGGCGCATTTCACGTTCAAGCCCAGTATCTTTATACTCAGCCAAGCGCTCAGTAACGTGATAAATTGCCCCTTGTCGCTCAATTTTACCATAGGCATAGTAGTAGTACCAAGCAATTGATAAGATAATTATACCTGTTGTAAACAGGATGGACAGAATACCCATTTCCATAATTAGCAACCCGGAAGTCAGCATTCCTATCATTTGTAACCACGGATAAAAAGGCGATTTAAAGCCAGGGTCATACTCCTCAATTTTGCTTTCGCGCATCACAATTATAGCAAAGTTAAGCAGACCAAATAATAAGAGTTTAAATGCACTTGCCAGCTTGGCTACCTCTTTGACATTAAAAACGAGAAGCAGAAATATCATCATCGCTGTAGTGACCAAAATGGACGTAACAGGCGTGTCGAACTTGCCTATTTCTGCGAATTTGGAATGCACAAGCTTATCTCGAGCCATTGCCAATGGGAATCTGGAGGCCGACATGATACCAGCGTTTCCAGTAGAAGCAAAGGCTGCAATTGCTGCAATAACCACCAAAATCAAACCTGTATCACCCGGCAGCCAATGCATAAAAACATCACCTGCGGTAGCCACAGGAGTTAGGTCGTTAATAAACTCATTCGGATCAAGTACGGACGTCATTAAATATACACCCGCTACATACACCACAATAGCAGTGGTAATAGAGAAAAACATTCCGCGGGGTATATCTCGATCAGGATCTTCAACCTCCTCAGCTACACTTACAACTTTCGTAAGACCCGCATAAGAGACAAAAACCATCCCCACGGTAGCAAAAAACCCTTGCGCGCCCCCCTTAAAGAAAGGAGTAAACTGTTCCCGATGAACATCCAAAATATCCATAGAAAACAGGTGTGCAAACCCCTGCACCAAATAAAACGCCATTACCGATAATAGGGTGATAACCAATATATTTTGCAATCTGCTGGTTTCTTTTGCTCCAAAAATATTCAGTGCTCCAAAAGCCAGAGTCAAAGTTATTGCAACCGGTGTAATAGGTACATCAAAAAACAGAGATATATAAGCTCCCATCCCAATGAGGGCAAAAGCGCTTTTAAAAACGAGAGAGAGCCAAGACCCAAATCCACCAATACTACCCATCAGGGGGCCCAATGTTCTATCTATGATATAATAGGTACCTCCAGCCCGGGGAAAAGCTGTCCCAAGCTCAGCCTTACTGAGCATAGTTGGAATAATTAACACTCCCGAAACTAGATAAGCTAAAAATACGGATGGGCCTGTTTCACTTGCCGCAATCCCGGGTAAAAGGAAGAGCCCAGAACTAAACATAGCTCCTGTAGCAATTGCAAAGACATCAAAGGCTCCAAGTTGCTTTTTTAATTTATTTGAATCCTTAAGCATTAAGAAAAATTTCAGGGTTTAAGTTAAATCGAACTGTTTAGAGTGGCGAAACAGCCTTATAAGATTTAATTAATTAGAATATGGATATTTGTTTTTGTCATCCGGCTCTTACTCATCTTCATCCTCAAAGGTAATAAGGCCTTCATCTCCCATCCGAGTAATCATACGAATAACATAAGCAATAACAACCAACCCTATAAAGCCTTGAACCTTCACGCTTAGCACAGGATGCAGATCAAAAAAAGCAATTATCAAATATTCAACCGCGCCGGAAATAATTACAATTCCGATAAGCCAGATAAACTCTGAAATGAACCTACTTTTAAATTGACTGTCCATATAACTCAGGTCTTTCATATTGGCTCCATTTGGAAACTAAGAAATAAAGCCATTTTATTATTCACTATTTATGCTAGAATATATAAGTCGCAAATAACTATTAGAATCCTAGTTTCCTCTATAAGTCGCTGGTTTGTAATCGCATATATAATCTACCAAAAAATTTTGTTAATCATAAGACAATTATTGATTTTCACTCTCTGAAAAGAATAAATGATATTTATAACATATTGTAATTTCAACATTATTCTATGGGTGAACACTTACTAATAGGCATTACAAGTATTCTTATTTTTGGAATTGGGGCCCAATGGATAGCATGGCGATTTAAGCTGCCAGCTATCTTACTGCTATTAATTTCCGGTATTGCCGCCGGTCCTGTCTTTGGACTACTCGACCCTGACCTTCTAATGGGCGACCTGCTAACCCCTTTTATTTCTGTAGCTGTTGCTATTATTCTTTTTGAAGGGGGATTAAGTCTGCGATTCTCTGAATTAAAGAATATCGGAGGAGTAATCGGTAATCTCGTAAGCATTGGAGTTCTGGTTACCTGGGCCATTACAGGTATTTCGGCCTTCTACTTGTTCCCGTTCGATTGGGGGCTGTCTATTCTTCTGGGAGCTATCCTGGTAGTTACCGGTCCAACGGTTATTATTCCACTTCTCAGGCAGGTACGTCCGTCGGGGCAAGTGGGATCAATACTGAAGTGGGAAGGTATCGTTATTGACCCGATAGGTGCAATGTTGGCCGTCCTTGTTTTTGAAGTTATCCTTAGTACAAGTTTCTCTGCTGCTACCAGTCTTGCGGTAATGAGTATTGTCAAAACGATCTTTTTCGGCACTATTGTGGGCCTCGCCGGCGCTGCTTTGATCTACTTCCTATTGAAAAGACATCTGCTGCCCGACTTTCTGCAGAATCCTATTAGCCTTATGGTTGTGGTTACTGTTTTCACAATCTCCAACATGCTGCAGCACGAATCGGGCTTATGGGCAACCACCTTAATGGGAATAGCACTGGCTAATCAAAAATCAGCACATATACATCATATCACCGAGTTTAAGGAAAATCTTCGGGTTTTATTACTCTCTGCCCTATTTATTTTATTGGCTGCACGAGTAGAGCTCCAAAGTCTTATAAATAATCTCAACTGGGATTTACTAGTATTTCTCGTTATTCTAATATTTATTGCACGTCCTGTTGGTGTTTATGTATCTACCATGTTTTCTGATCTCAAATGGAGAGAAAAACTTTTTCTCTGCTGGATGGCCCCGAGAGGAGTAGTTGCTGCCTCAATTTCCTCTATTTTTGCCATCCAACTCGCAAATAATGGATTTGCTCAGGCAGATCAACTCATGCCTATTGTATTTCTTGTGATCATAAGTACAGTTACCATTTACGGTCTTCCTGCCTCGTGGGTAGCTCGTAAACTTGGCGTTGCCAAGCCCGTTCCCAATGGAGTACTTATTCTTGGAGCCCACGACTGGGCGCTTAAAATAGCTGAAGCCATCCAAAATGAAGGGTTCAAAGTACTTGTTGCAGATGCAAACTGGAAAAACATTGCAGTTGCAAAAAAGAAAGGCCTAGAAACCTATCACGGGAATATACTATCAGAGTATGCCATAGATGACATCAACTTAGACGGTGTTGGCCGGATGCTTTCTCTGACACCTAACGATGAGGTAAACTCTCTTGCTGCTCTACGCTTTGGTGAGATATTCGGTCGCTCACATGTATTCCAACTCCCCCCCAACACCAAAAAAGATGAAGGTAAAGAAGTAAGTAGTCATCTAAGCGGTCGTATCCTGTTTCATCCAAAACTCAATTTCGAGAAAATATCAAAAATAGTAACAGAGGAAGACGACCTGTTGGTTGAAAAGATTACCAAAGAAAATCTACCAAGTGAAAAAAATACGCTGGAGAACAAGAAGATTCCGCTCTTCCAGATCACAAATAATAATGAAATACGTCCCTTCACGGTAGATAACCCCCCAAGCCTGACGGTAGGAAGTAAATTGTTTTATATTCCAAATGTGAATGAACAAGTAGAGAGTGAGACTTAATAATTAAGTATTAATAGCCGGAACAAAAATCTAGACATGACCTTATCCCAAATGTAGAATAAGATTTATCAAAACTGGGATTTGAGGTATCCTAAATTCTTATATATTGCAATAGGTAATAGCTCAATTTTAGCTAAACATACTAGTCATGTTTAGGTTTGTAATAGGTATATTGATAACACTGGTAATAGCCATTCAATTTGGATGTAGTGGTACAACCACACTATTTTCCTCTTCAACTGGTCAAGATAGTACTGCGACTAAACATTATACCACTAGCTTTCCTACTCATGATGTATCAAAACAGATAGAAGATGCACGTAGTGCTGTACTAAGAATTATATCTACAAGCTTTTACAATTCTTATACCTTTGACAAAGCATATCTTACATTAAATGATATAAAAACAAACAACCCACAAGATATAGCTGCAGGCTATTACTCTACAGAACAGAGTTCTGCCGGTACGGGTATTATCCTAGACAATACTTACAATAGCTCTCTAATCATTACCTGTAAACATGTAGTCACATCGCCTGATACAGTTATCACTTATTTTGAAGGGGATAATATTCCAGATAACACATTTATAAAATCTATAAGTATTAAGCGCAAACAAAATGATTTGCTCTTTACAAAAAGCAGGATCTATGATTTCGATATCATTGCCTCTGATGAAAGTTATGACCTTGCTCTAATCGCTGCTGATACCCGCAAAAAGGATAGACTATCATACAATCCTATTCAATTTAAAGCCGGGAACTCTGATGATGTAAAAATGGGCTCATTTCTATATATTTTTGGTTTTCCCAGAGGATACCCCATGCTAACAAGGGGATTAGCAAGTACTGATGCTTATAAAAACAAACACTTTTTCCTTACTGATGCTCTATTTAACCCTGGTATAAGTGGTGGATTGGTAATAGCCAGTAAGAATAACTTTCGCAATTTTGAATGGGTTGGGATGGCCCGTTCTGCAACAGCTTCGGAAGAAAGTATACTGGTCCCACGCACATTTGAAAAGGACTATAGCAAACTTTCCAAACCCTATTTAGACCAACCTTTTGTACAAAAGAAAACCAGGATATCATATGGTGTTACTCAAGCTATCCCAATTGATACTATCAAAGAATTTATCAATTCCCATCAACAAAGTATTACTGCAAACGGCTTCCGGTATTCTGTGAGAGATTAGTAAAACCAGGTTTCCCTTCTTAGAAATGATTGTATATATATCGTAGTACCTTATTCATCTCTTCCTCGACCACAGATGTGGATGTTACATAATGATTATTCATAAAGCTAAAAATAAACTTCTTTCCACTCTCGGTAATAAGGTAACCACTTAGGCAATGGTTATTACTAAGAGTCCCTGTCTTAGCAAACACATATGGCGAATCTTGCTGTGGGGGTATATACGAATCTTTAATAGTTCCCCTTTCTCCCCCTGCCGGTAACAGGTGAAAAAGCTGCTCATTTTTAGTAAACTCATCATCAATTTTCCACAACAGACGAATCATAGATCGAGGGGTAAACATATTGTAGCGGGAGAGGCCAGACCCATCAACCCATTGTGGTTCGTGTGGCAATACATTCAAGTATTCTTCTTTCATCTTTTTGATAACTGCCCGCGATTCCAAAGGGATCCCCAATTCGGCCGCAGCCACCAGTAAAAGCTGTTCCGCAATAAAATTATCGCTAGGCTGTAGCATTCGCTTATAAGCGGTATCGGCTTTAATACTGTAAATAATACTAGTTGAATCAGGCTTCTCCATATTGGGCAAATAGGTTACCGTTTTACCTAATGTATCAGCTAACATATCGGTAATCAGCTGAGGAGTATAGTGATAGGGTTTGTCAATGGTATACCTATTGGTATCGGCCTCCGGTTTATACGCAAAGTTATTATTAGAAAAATCACGGAAAAGAATGGGGGCATCATGTTCACGCTTTACTTCGTTGATATAGGAGCGAAATATAGGAGGAAAAACTGCCAATCCACTATCCGTAGTTACTATTTGCCGTTGTTTTATTTCTTCTATCTTAAAAGAAACTGTATTACCATACATCGGGAGTGGCGACTTTTCAGTTTGATAATAATAATTGGAATCGTCCCAAGCCCACCCGGGTCCAAACCGTTTGCTGGCAAAATTTGCATCCGAATAGTACAGCTTCTCTTCTCTGTTTTTTAGGAATTTATACACTTTCCCATTTCCCATTTTAGAATGCAAAAATGATGGATCCCCTGTGCCCCAAAAAATAAGTGAGTCACCCCGCACTGTATATTCCAGCGCGCGAATAGAATCGGGTAATAGCTTTAATCCTGCATAGAAAGTAAACAGCTTTGTATTCGATGCTGGTGTAAAGTAACGATCCTCATTATGACCATAGATTAAAGAATCATTCGCTGGATCATATAAAGCAAAGCCTGTAAGATTTGATGAAAACACCTTGGAGGTATCAAAGGTCACTGATAAAGGAGAAATCGATTCATTCGGTTGATTATCAACTACCGAGTCAGTCGTTTGGCATCCCGCGGCTAAGATTAATGCTCCAACAGCTAAAAGCAACAGAAATGAACGAAATTTAGTCATTAAGAAATGATATTAGTTTTAAATTAATTCAGTCGACAATCCTAAGCAGATAAATTCAACCCCATCTCGTTTATAATATATTTCTAAGAATATGCTTTGCAAATCTTTGATCTTCTAGTTGAGGTAGTTCTTGCATTTCCTTTTAACTAATAACAGGAATGAAACTCCCTTGCAGCTTAGGTATGGCTAAAATAGGCCGGCCCCCGTATATCCAACATTGTTTTAAGTCCCGGAGAGGCCTCTAATACAGAACGAATTGTATTAACCGTAATAGCAGAAGTTGCAATATCCCCGTTAATACCTCCATCTATGGTTGAAGTAAAAGAGGGTGTGCCGGAAATTGTAATCGTATCATGAGAGTCAGTGACACCTATGGCTGCTTTAAAAACAAGCGTAATAACCTCATTATTATTCATATATCCCCGGCTAATTTGCTCAACCCCCACCACCTCTCCTTTATTAACGTCGATTCGCCCATTTTTCAGGTCTTTAGTCGCTATTACCGGCTCTAATGTCTCAGTCACCTCATTCAGGTTCCATTTCATCGCATCAGCAATCATACAAACTGACTCTTCTAAGCCGACATGTCGAATACCATCGCGGTTTTCGTTAAACTTTTGTTTTGAAAGCCCCACCCCAATCTTATCCCGAAAGGGCAATCGGCGAGGCTCAGCATTCTGTATACGCTCAACCCTAATTTGCTCTACATTCCGGCAGACCGATGTCAATACACTAGGCAGATAATCCATTAGAAAACCGGGGTTCACCCCTGTTCCTAAGCAGCTAACTCCCTTACCGCAGCAATAATCATCTATCCTGGTGGCAGTTGAGGGTTGTGTTTTCCAGGGATGGGATAGCTCTTCACAAGTTGATATGATATCCAGACCACAATCAGCCGTGGCCATAATTTGCTGTTCAATTTTTTTGAGGTCAGAAAGAGTTGTTATAACTGCAACGTCAGCTTCCTTAATGTTCTGCACTGACTCTACATTAGCAACAATCTCTGTTCCAAACCGATCTAATCCGGCATGTATTCCTATATCGTTTCCAATTTTTTGGGGATCCAGATCTACCCCTCCCACTATTGAAATACCTTCACGCTCATTAAGGTAACGAGTTAGCTGTTGTCCTATAGGCCCTAACCCCATTTGTACAATATTAATCATAACCAGGATTCATCTTCGGTAGTTAATTAGTAACAAATTCATAAATATTAGCCGAAATATTGGCAAAAGTCGTCAACACTTCCTCGCGGTTGGGAGCATTTTTGGATAGCAATACCAAAACATACTTCTCTCCATTGGATAAGGTAATAAGGCCCACATCATGATTTACTCCCGTAATCCACCCTGTTTTATGTGCTACCTCTACCTCATTGGGCAGTTGTGCCGGAATCATCTTATTAAAATGTTGTTTCTTGAGAATTTCTATCATCTCATTGGAAGCTTCTTTATTCACCGCCTTTCCCCTACCTAGCTGCTCATAAATAATTGCTTCATCAATAGCAGTAGTCCTATTACTGAGCCCCCGCTCGTATGCTTTAATATCTTCCACCCCTCGTAACACTTTAATGCTGTCTGCCCCATAACTTCGCATTGTCTGGGTCACGTTATGGGCTCCAACCTTCTCTATAAGGATATTAGTTGCCAAATTGCTACTCATCGTAATCATGTCAGTAATTAACTGTCGTATAGTTCGTTTACTGCCAATCAAATCATAAAGCTCTCCCTCACTATCTTCACTTATATCCATTTTATAACGACTGCTATCTACGATACTTCGAAACTCATTTTTCACGAGAATAGAATCACCCAGTGAAAACCTCCCAATCTCTGCCTGTTTAAAAAGCTCGATCATCACGGGCGTTTTCATAGTACTGGCCGCATGAAATTTTTCGCGTTCATTGATATATAGTACCTGAGTGGTATCAGAAAGGTTTTTAAAAGCTATGGCAAAGTCACCTTTAACCTCTTGCAGCTGTTTCTTAATACTACTTTTAAGTGTATCAGTATTTTCAAAAGATTTTGAAGTGCAGGCCGGCAAAGAGATAACAAAAATAAAAATGTATAAAACAAGTAAATATCGTCTTATCATATTGTCCTCAGCCAATTCTAATTCATATTAAACTAAGCCCTTAATAAAATACCAGAACCCTTCAAATGAAGAGCTCTGGTATCTTTACTATTTAAGAGTTTCTCTATTTTATAACTCTAATATTAATAGGACCAGCGGCAAAGTTATCAGTGTCAATGTTATTCATTGATAAACCATTTTCATTAACCACTTGAACTTCCAAATTAATATCTGAAGGATCATTGGGTACGGTAGGTATGGTATATTCAATTCGTAAAGAATCTGTCTGACTAGCTTCCGAAAAACTGGCTTCCTCATATCCCCACTTACTGTATACTTGCTGAGAGGATTGGTTCACCACAGAATCTTTCAGTACGATCTCCTTAACAGGATCTTCCGACCAGAAAAGGAGATCTAACTCTACTGTTTCTCCCTCCTGGTATTCATCTTTTTCGTTTACTATTTCAAAATCGGAAATATTGGGATAAGATCGGCCGGTTTCCTCCATGTTATCTTTCAGCCAATTATCCTCTTCCATACATGATATCATCAGAAAAGCTGTAACTAGAAGTAATATGAGATTTTTCATAACAATTATCTTTTTCATAATTCTGAATATCTTTTGGGTTAGTTATAAAACCACATTGGCGTGCTAATACTCTTTTGGGCCTTTTTAACTTCTGCTTGATTACGGCTCAACTCAGAACTCGGATACACCGCACGTTGGATCCAATTCCCATTTAAGTCGTCATTGTGGTCTGCAGGTAACGCCAAATCTTTAAATATTTGCGGATCAAAATCATAGCGCCGATAATCGTTGTAGACTTCCGGATTTAAGAAGAGGGCTTTAAATTTCTCTTTCATTATAAGCTCCATCGTCAAATTACCGGGGCCTACATCAACACTGGCGGCACTCATATAGTCATTCTTCTCAGTAGCTGATACCCCGAGCTTATCCATATTTGCGCTAATCCCAGCCATATATGCATCATAAGCCTGCTGTGAAGCACCAGTAGCTGATGCATTGCCACTATTAAATTTTAGAAAAGCAGCCTCTGCTTCAATAAACTTCATTTCCGCATAGGTCATCATTAGAATTGGGGCCGCTGCCTGGGAATGAAAAGTTTCGTCCGTAAATACAGTGTTAGAACTGTTATCAGGTGCATCTCCATTAACACCGAAATTGCCGTTTTCACTGCCATAATATTCTGCATCCCCTCCATTTCCAGCAATAATAGGCAAACGTGGGTCCTCCTCAGGATAGGTTTTTCCATTCATCATATCAATAAGCTGATCGGAATGTACTGGAGCAGGATTACCTGTCTGAGCTGCCAAGTAAGCACTAGTATGCCAAGGGTTCAGGTTCTTTTCATTATTGTAGTTTACCTGGAAATCATCTGCATTGCTGGTATATGCATCTCCTAACGCTGAGAGTGCATTATCAGCTGCATTCACAGCTCCCTGTGCGGTAAGGTGGATAGCAATACGAGCTTTTAAAGCATAGGCTGTTTTTTTCCATTTAGCGATATCTCCCCCATATATGAGATCATCACTACCCGGCTCATTAAATTCGGAAGGTGCTTTTTCTAATTCTGTTATACCTTCATTGATGAGCTGATTTATAGTGTTATATATCTCTTGTTGGTTATCATAGCTTGGCGAAAACTCTCCCTCTTTAAAAGCATCATTCCAGGGTATATTTTCCCACGTAGTAGTAGCAAGACTCAGGTTATAAGCTTGCATAACTTTAACAATACCAAGATAGTGGGCAGCATCGGCCTCTTTCGCCTTTTGTTCCATCTCATCAAGGTTATTCAAACTCGATAGATAGATTTCTACCCATGCACCGGCTATTTGAGATTCTTCATGAGAGTCAGTTTCGCCCACAAATGAAATATGTTGAGCATATTGAGAGAACGTAAATGCAATATCGTAATGCGCCTTACTCGTAGAAACCAACACCGGCGGAAGTAATGCATTTAGTCCTATCTCATCTTTGAAAACCCTATTGGGATCTTCGTTGGTATCTCCTCCTAAGTAATTCTCACAAGCGCCAAATGTAAAAACTACTAGGATACATACTAAAGTCGTAATATATTTCTGTAATTGTTTCATGGACATTTCCACTTAATTTAAAACTTAAGATTCATACTGAATGACAAGCTACGCGTCGGCGGTATATTCAAGCCGGTAAATCCATAAGTGTTTGAACCTGCTGCGTACTGTTGTCCTTCTGGATCAAAGCCCCTGAAAGGAGTATTTAGAAACAGGTTTCTGCCAGTAATACTAAATGAAGCTGACTTTAGCGGAATTTTCTGAATAATTTTAGCAGGCAAGTCGTATGATAGCCGCACATTCCGCAGACGAATCCAGGAAGCATCCTGTACTAATATTTCTGATGCCCTATTAAAACGGGTTGAACTGCGATACACCCCCTGGTTTAACCTTACAGGTGTAGTATTGGGTGATCCATCAGAGGTTACTCCCTGGAAAATGACTTCATCATTTCTCCATTTCGTTATCTCCAGAATACCATTTCTGATACTATTACGCTGCCCTGAATCATATGCATCAGCACCCATCCTAACTTCTAGTAAGAATGACAAGGATATATTTTTATAATTAAAGGTATTGGTAATCCCACCTTGCCAATCAGGAAGGGCATTTCCTACTTTTACTAATGTATCAGTTTTAACAGTTGGCAAACCATCATCGGCAATCAGCAACTCTCCATCAGCAGTATATTCAAACTTGTATCCATATAAGTCTCCCATTTCGCCTCCTTCCTGGATACGGTTGACAACACCGGCAAAACCGCTATTAGCAAATTCAATAACATCTAAACCTTCCGGCATTTCGGTTACTTCACTTGCTACCGAAGACCAGTTAACTGCAAGATCCCAACTAAAGTCATTATTCTGTATGGGAGTACCATTTACGAGCAGTTCCAGTCCCTCGCTCTCAATTTCTCCGGCATTAGTTGTATACCGCGACAAGCCCGAGGGATTACTAACAGGAAATGCAACAATCTGGTTCTTACTGGTTTGATTAAAGTAAGTAATATCAAAACGCAATCGGTTGTTGAGAAAGCGTAGATCTGTTCCTACCTCAAAAGAAGTAGTAATCTCCGGTTTTAGATTAGGGTCTCCGGCCCGAGTATCTTTACTAAAGCCCCCTACACTACCAAAGGGGAAATCTGAATCTCCTTCAAAATACTGCCCCACACTATAAGCAGGAGCATCTTTCCCAACTTTTGCCCAAGAAAAGCGAACCTTTCCAAAAGGGAACCAATCACTGTTGGCTAACCCCAGATCTTCGGTAAATACATATCCCAAACTAGCTGAGGGATAGAAGAATGACCTATTATCTTCAGGTAAAGTCGAAGACCAGTCGTTACGTCCGGTAAGAGTCAAAAAGTAAGTACCATCATACTCGAGCTTTGCATCAGCAAATACTCCAACTAATCGGCGCAATAAAGCAGACTCATTAGTGAAGATATTTGTAGTATTTGCAAGCGAGCGAAAGTCACTGATATTTAACCCTTCGCCTCTAGTATTCAAGCGCTCCGACTTTACATCCGTAACTTGATTACCTAACACTAATGATCCACTTAACTTCTCACTGAAATCACGATTTGCTCGGAGATACAGATTTGAATTTAACTGTCGATAATTAATCTGCTCTTTTACTAAGAATCCATTAACCTGGGTACCGACATCCAGATTAGGAGGAACAAAGCGCTCTCTGGCATCATTGTAATAATCAGCACCAAATTTGTAATCCAGGGAGAGCCAATCAGTAAAATCATAGCTCAAACCTACATTTCCGATTATGCGGTTAACATCATCCTCAAGTGTACTATGTTCCGCAAAATATCTTGGGTTATCAATAAAACCGGAATTAGGATTACTTCTAAATCCGGAATAATTTTTCTGGTCCCCATCCGGGAACTCATAATCATTTACATCATTAGAAGGAGTCCAATAAGACAAGGAACTCATAATTGATTTATCTCCTCCCGTTGGTCTCACTCCTCCAGAATTCGAGTAATTTACCGACCCCGAAATATCAAAGTCCTCAGAGACTTTATGCGAGCCGGATAATTTAAACGTAGTTCGACTCCATTCTGTATTGGGGACTATACCTTCTTCATTCACATTAGAAATCGAAGAAAAATAAGTCGTATTTTCATTTCCTCCTGAAATACTTAATGAATTACTGATATTCATTGATCGACGGAAAAAGCGTTCAAAGTTATTATACACTTTGGAAGACTCTGTTGTAGGAGGCCCATACTGCCAAAACTCGAAGCCGAATTCACGATAAGGTAAAGCGCCATAATAACCATGCTGGTAATCATCCTGAATCTCTGGCACCTTATTAACTTCGCTAAAACCAACCTTAGAGTTTAGCGTAACCTGAGTATTACCGGCCTCTCCTTTTTTAGTTGTAATTTCTACGACCCCGTTAGCTGCCCTCTGCCCATACAATGCTGTAGCAGCCGGCCCCTTAAGAATCGAAATATTCTTAATATCGTCGGGATTTATATCAGCACCACGATTTGAAAATGAAAACTGTTCAGCACTACCGGGCGAATTAGTACCTTCGCTGGGAAGCACATTTCCATAGCTAGTCTCATTACTTACCGGTACTCCATCAATAACAAACAAGGGTTGATTATCTCCACTAGGACTAAGTGAAGAAATACCCCGAATTGTAATATCCATACCTGCTCCGGCTGCTCCACTAGTATTTTGAATATTGACGCCAGCAAGCTTTCCCTGCAGTGCTCCTACTAAATTAGATTCTCCACTTTCTGCAATCTCATCACCTGTTATCTCCTGTACCGAATATCCCAGTGATTTTTTTTCTTGCTCAATGCCAAATGAAGTTACTACTACTTCATCAAACTTTTGCGCTTCGGGGGCCATTTCGACATCTATGGTCGTTCGATTATTAATTGGCACACTTGTTCTACGATAACCGATAAAAGAGAATACCAGCGTATCAGCTTCTTCTGGTACATTAAGCGAATACTGCCCCTGTTCATTCGTAGAAGTACCAACAGTAGTATTTTTGACAAAAACATTTACACCAGCCATAGTTTCACCGGTTTCAGCATCAGTAACGGTCCCGGTAATCTCTTGTTGGAAAACCACAGAGGTCTTCGTGAGATCGATCCGTTTTCGTAAAACAATCTCCCGTGTTTTAGAAATGACGGCTTCATACTCGGTCGCCTCCAGAATCTGCTCTATAGCATCTGAGGCAGTTATATAATCATACTTTAAGGTGATTGGTTTATTAAGTGATTGCAGCTCGGCGTTATAGGCTAAACCTAAACCAGCCTTCGAAACCACCATTTCCAGTACTCTTTTGCGAGAGATATCTTGCTGGTTAACAGAAATTACTTTTTGCAACTCCGGTACCTGGCTTGAATACTCATCAACAGAATAAAATGATTCTGCCATTGCATCTTGCGAAACGGATGTCAAATATTGTGCATTTGCCACATTATAACAGCCTTGGGTTATGGGCAAGATTACCATCCCGAAAACCCCCAAGATAACAACCCGTTTAATCAAAGTTGATAACAATTTATTCATATGACTAACCTCCAATTAAAATTGTTCATTTGTAGAAGTAAACCTCTAGTTATTTTTATGTATTAGATCGTATCCCTTTTAGTCTTCGTTTTCTGTTTTTGCTTATCACTCACTGATGGCGAGCTCATTTTAGCTTATATCTTTATTTAGTCCTTAAAAAAGTGACGCGATTTTCTGCAAGCTCGTATTCTATATCCAATGACATCGCAATTACATTAAGTACATTCTTAATTGAGCGGCTTTTTAAGTAGGCTGTTAGTTCTTTATTTTTTATCTCAGAGTTCTCAAAAGAAACTTCAATCCCATATCGCCTTTCGAGTGATTTAGCAACATGCGCCATTGGTTCTTCATTAAACTTTAAGTATCCCTTTTTCCAGCTGAGGTATAATTGCATATCCTCAACTTTAGTCATTCTTATCCTATCACTACCTAGCTCATAAGCACCCATTTCCTGGGCCGTCAGTAATCTTTTAGCAGTATCCATAGAATCTGTTTTCGTGAAGGAAACACGTCCTTCTTCAACCACAACCCGAACATTTTTGTCCTCTTCATATGATCGAACAGTAAAAGCAGTTCCTAATACCCGGATTTTTGTCCCGCGCGAATGAATTATAAAAGGTCGTTCGGAATTACTTTTAACCTTGAAATAGGCTTCACCTTTCAAATAAACTTCCCGAATATCAGTTTCAAACTTTTCAGGAAATCTCATAGAACTACCTGCATTTAACATCACTTTTGTCCCATCTCCCAGTGTCAGGTTAACCCGCTGAGCATTAGCGGTACTCACTTCACGAAGAACGGTTTCGGTAACTTTAGGTTCCGGGCTATACCAATTTTGATATGCGAATACCCCTATTAAGGCTGCAAGTAAAAATATTGCTGCTATGCGAACAACTTTTTGTGTCATCGAATGGATAGAAGAAGAACGATATTTTTTAGCATAAGAGTGTTGTTTATTACTAGGCAATTCCCCTTCCTTTTTCAGCCGTTTCTGCAATTTTTTCCATTGTTCATCTGTACCAAACATGCCGTACACGGCGCTTTGATCTTTCTCTGAACTATCCCAAATACGCTTAAACTGTTCAACCTTTTCCTTATTTTTCACATCAGCACTTATCCAGTTTTTTACTTTGTGTTCTTCATCTGGGGTACAATCACCAGCCATATACCGAGCTAAAAAACGGTTATCAATGTCATCAAACTTCATATACGTATTTCTCTTTCTATTTTAAGATCGATCTTCACTTATATGACAGTTGCAAATACGGCTACCCCCAAAAAAAATTTAAGAGAAATGTTTTTTAGAATTTTTTTGGAAATTGCTAGAATTGGAAATTAAGATAGCGACAATAACCAAGTGGGAACAATGGTAATGTTTGGCAACTACCCTTCCTCCTTCGAAGCGGGGAAAATGGATACGGTTTTTTTACAGTTCAAGATCGATACTGGTTCGAATGTCATCCAGGGCCAACCCCATATGGTTTTCAACTGTTTTTCTACTAATATCCAGCACTTCCGCAATCTCTTTATAACTTAGCCCGTGTTTACGATGTAGTACAAATACCGACTGACGTCGTTGTGGCATCTCTTTTACGATACTCCAAATTACCTTTACCAACTGTTCATCACTTTGACTTTTCTGGGATGACTGGCTGGGGGCTACTTTTTCTTCTTGCAACGACAATTGCTTTTTTAGCTTCTCCTGATGATCTCTTTTATCGATAAAGTTTAGGGCTTCGTTACGTACAGCCCGAAACAAATACGCTTTAAGTGAAGTATGAACATTCCAATCCCGCCGTCTTTTCCATAGCTTATAAAATACCTCTTGAACTACATCCTTTGCTCGTTCACTGGACTTTGTGAACTGTAACGCATAGGAGCAAAGATCAAAAAAGTATTCAAAAAATAGCTGCTCAAAAGCCTGTGGATTGCCCTCGCGGACTTTTTCCACCAGGTGTTTTTCAGACTTATTCTTTTTTTCTTCAATAATGTCCATATACTTTGCTAAAAAACTAAAAACCCACCAACCGTTTTTATAAATTTGCCTTCCTCAATTATCAGCAAGAAAACCTATTAAATAATTATTAAAAATAAATAACCCTAATTTCGAATGAAGATCCTCAAATTTGGCGGTACGTCCATGGGTGATGCCAATACCTGGCAACGAGTACTAAATATTATTGACCGATACCAAGCTCCTTTTATTGTGGTATCAGCTACTGCTCGAACAACTCGCGAACTATTATCAGCCGCAAATAAGGCTATTGAAAGCCTTTCTGAAGCACAAACAAAAGCAAAAAGTATTCAACAACGACACCAAAAAATAATCTCTAAATTTACAGATGATTACCCTAAAAAAGGAGATCAGTGTCAAAACATTTGCGGTCAGTGGATTGATGAACAGATTAGAGAGCTTAAACAAGCCCTTATTAATATCCAGGAAGCCAAAGAGTTAACGCCTAAAACAAAAGACGCTATTCTCTCGATCGGTGAACAGCTATCCTCTTATCTTTTTGTGCAGTGCGGTTCTCTTTTTGGGATACCAATGCAATGGGTAGATGCAGCAGATATCATTCGTACAGACTCTGATTTCGGACAGGCCAACCCAGACACTGATTATCTAAAGCAAAAAGCTCCTGAACTTCAAGAGCTTGTACATTCCAATCGGATTCCTGTAATGGGCGGGTTTTACGGGCACGATGCAAACAACACCACTACAACTCTCGGCTTCGAAGGTTCGGATTATACTGCCAGCTTAATTGGCGCTACTCTTAATGCAGAAGTAATTGAAATATGGACCGACGTCAGCGGTATCTATACCTGTGATCCTCGTGTTATTGACGATGCTAAACCTATTTCTCACCTTAGTTTCCAAGAAGCTACAGAACTTGCGTATTTTGGGGCAAAGGTATTACACCCCTCTACTACCAAACCGGCATCTCAAAAACAAATTCCCATTTCTGTTAAAAATATATTTGCCCCTAATGAACCCGGAACTTGTATCTCCCATGAGATACAGGAAACGGAAGGGGTAAAAGCAATGACCTTTAAAAAAGACTGTGTAGTTATCACAGTAACATCATCAAATACGGTGATGGGGTATGAGTTCTTGGCCAATGTTTTCGATATCCTGCGCTGGCACCATCTCCCTGTTGATGCAGTTACTACTACGGAAGCTTCGGTCTCTATTGCTATCGAAAATGGAAATCGCATTGATGATGCGATAGAACAGTTACAATCCTACGGGTCCGTTGAATTAGATTCCAGCCAAGGCATTATTAGCTTGGTAGGTTGTGCTACAAAAAAAGCACAATTGTTGGTTAATGATATACTGCTATACCTGAAAGATACCCCTGTAAATATGATCTCTTTTAGTCAGCCTAAAGGTAATTTAAATATTGTAGTGCCGAAGGAATATGTCATCCCATCTATAAAAGAGATACACCAGCAGCTGTTTTAACTAGTTTTGGATGAGGAGTCGATTGACGTCGGCTCCTCTTTCTCTTCCGGTACGATGCCTAATCTTTTAGCACGTTCCATCCATTTTTTGCGCGCCATCTTCTGCATATCTTCAATATTATCGACCTCATCTATAATTTCCATACCCAGTAAGGTCTCAACGAGATCTTCCATTGTAACAACTCCGGCGAACCCCCCATACTCATCTACAACAATAGCAATGTGCTCTTGCTTTTTCATCAAGCGCTCAAAGAAATCCTGCAGAGGCATCATCTCGGGTACAATTAAAATATCACGCTTCAACTCTTTTAATTTCTGATCAGTCTCACCGCGAGCCATCATCAGAAGTAGATCATTCTTAAGAACATAACCCGTAATTTCATCCCGCTCTTTTCCATACACCGGCAGACGTGAAAAATGCAACTGTTCTACATTATCGCTCACATCTCCAATTTCAAGATCTTCTTCAAATCCTACAACTACGGTGCGAGGTGTCATTATATCTTTAACCCGTAATGAATTAAAACGAATTAAATTTTTAAAAATACGGGATTCTTCCTCTTCAAAAACGCCTTCTTCAACCCCAAGGTCTGCCAGTGCACCAAATTCTTCTCTACTAAAACTGGGCAGGTTATTATCATCGGAAAGCCAACGGGTAATGGCCTGAGACATAACAACTAACGGATATAGAGAAACCATAAGAATGCGAAGCGTGCGCGCTGCAAAGGGGGCTAAATTTCTCCAGTAGGTTGCCCCAATAGTTTTAGGGATGATTTCGGAAAGTACCAATATCAGAAATGTAAGCACCGCCGAAGATATCGCTACATAGGAATCCCCAAAAACAATTTGTGCCTGAGCCCCAACTCCTGCAGCACCTACGGTATGGGCTATAGTGTTAAGACTAAGTATAGCAGAAAGCGGGCGATCGATATCCTCTTTATAGCGACGCAGCAATTTACCTGTTCGCACACCCTTTCGCTCCATTATAGCAATATAGGAATGACTTACCGAAAGGAGTGTCGCTTCTAATAAAGAACACAGAAATGAAACCCCGATAGCAAGTGACAAATAAAAAATCAGTAAATACATAGGCGAAAAATAGTAGAAATGCAGGTTATTTGAAAAAAGCAATACCAATAACTTTTTCTCAAAAAATCGTTTAGCTCTACCTCTGTGATGGTTATATTAAATGCCAATTTTAAAAAACCCATTTTATTGCTTCAACTAGAAAATATATCGCTTACGTTCGGTGATGATACCCTGCTCGACGGAATCAGCACAATCATTAATCCCGGAGAACGGGTAGGACTGGTAGGCCCCAATGGTGCAGGTAAATCTACTTTACTTAAAATTATAGCCGGTGAAATTAATCAAGATGCCGGAACTATTAATATGTCTAAGGCCGCCACGGTAGGATACCTTCCCCAGGATGGTGTGGACCCGGACCCGGACCTCTCTGTGTACGAAGAGATGGAAAGTGCTTTCAAAGGAATCCAAAAATTAGAAAAAGAGGTACAGCGTGCCCGCGAAAAACTTGCTGTTCTTGAAGAAGGAACACCCCAATATAAAAAAGCAATGGAACGGGTAGGACGTCTGCAAAGTAAAATCGAGCAATCGGGTGCCTACTCCCTGGAATCAAATATTGAGAAGATATTAATGGGACTTGGTTTTACCCCGGAAGACTTCAATCGCTCTACGACAGAGTTTAGCGGTGGCTGGCTGATGCGAATTGCCCTCGGTAAGCTGCTACTTAAACGACCGATGTATCTACTGCTTGATGAACCCACTAACCATTTGGATATCGAATCCCTACGCTGGATTGAACAGTTCCTAAGCAGTTATGATGGTGCCGTTATTATCGTATCGCACGACAAAGCTTTTCTGAATAAAATCACAAGTAGAACACTCGCCCTTGAGAATGGTGATCTTTTCGACTATGCCGGCAATTTCAATTATTATCAAGAGAAACATGCTGATTATAAAGAGCACCTCCGGAAAGCATATGAAAACCAGCAGAAAGAAATTAAAGAGATACAGGAGTTTATAGACAAGTTCCGGTATAATGCCAGTAAAGCGGCCCAGGTTCAGAGTCGTATCAAACAACTGGAAAAAATGGACATCATCGAACTCGATGAACGAGAAGAGGAGATCTTTTTTGAGTTCCCACCGCCAGAACGCAGTGGTGCCGTAGTTATGGAACTTAAGAATGTGCGCAAACAATATGATAATAATGTTGTTTTTGAAAACCTCTCCTATACTATTGACCGAGGAGATAAAATAGCAGTCGTTGGACCCAATGGAGCCGGTAAATCTACGCTTATCCGTATTATCGCCAGTATGGAAGATATCGACGGCGGCCAGCGGGAACCGGGCCATAACGTAACTACCTCCTATTTTGCCCAGCACCAGGCCGATGAGCTGGATCTTGATAAAACAGTGTTTGAAATTATGCGCGATGCCGCCCCCAAGGCTACCGAAACCAGACTCCGTACCCTTTTGGGATGTTTCCTATTCCAGGGCGAAGATGTATTTAAAAAGGTATCCGTACTGTCAGGAGGTGAAAAAAGCAGGCTGGCCCTGGCCCGTATGCTATTAATGCCAGCAAATTTTCTAATCTTTGATGAGCCTACCAATCACCTTGATATGCAATCGAAAAATATTTTACAGCAGGCACTTCAGCAATATGAAGGGGCCTTTATGATTGTATCACACGACCGAGACTTCCTTGATCCTATTGTTGACAAAACACTGGAAGTTCGTCCTGATACTACTAATACTTATGTGGGTAATGTCTCTTATTATCTAGAAAAGGTTGAAGAACGGGAAAACAACGAGGAAACTGACTCTAAATCTTCTAACAATAACAACAATGGACTTTCCCGTAAAGAAGAGCGACGTATTGCTGCTCAAAAACGTCAGAGGAAGAATAAAAAATTAAAACCTCTAAAAAAGAAGTTAGATCCGCTGGAACAAGAAATTGAGCTGAAAGAAGAGCGAAAACAAGAAATTGAGGACCTCATGGCTCAGTCCGACTTTTATGATGACGAAGAACGGGTAAAAGAGATCTCGATGGAGTATGAAAAATTGAAAGGAGAGCTTGTTGAGATCTATGCAGAGTGGGAGGAGTTGGCTATGAAAATGAGTGAAATTGAAGAAGATTTTAGTTAATGGTTATTAGTTAATTGGATCATCCTAATAACCATTAACCAATAACTAGAACCTATGTAGCGAATATCTGCTCTTTATTACGAAAGGCTTTGAATTCGAGAGCATTACCGCTGGGATCTTTGAAAAACATTGTAGCCTGTTCACCGGGCTCCCCTTCAAAACGAACATAGGGCTCAATAACGAACTCGACCTTTTTCTCCTGTAGACGTTCGGCCAGCTGTTCCCACTGCTCCCATTCAAGAATTAATCCAAAATGTTTTGCCGGTACCTCATGCCCATCTACCTCGTTTGTGCTTGATCTTCCGGCTTCTTCAGGGCTTAAGTGCGCCACAACTTGATGTCCCCAAAAATCAAAATCGATCCATTTATCAGAACTTCTCCCAGTTTCACATCCCAAAACATCCCGGTAAAAAGTAAGCGTGTCCTCTAAGTTAGAAACCGGAAAAGCTAAATGAAATAGTGGTTTCGGTTGATCAGCCATCAGTAATAAACTTTTATTTTTTTTATTAAAATGAGAAGGAAAATATAAATCATCTGCCATTGATGCGATTCATCAATTAATATATACCATTTTTTACAGACATTTATTTTTAACTCTGGCTGAATGTCTACAACTTAACCATTGTTAAAAGACAGGATTGAAATTAAAATAAAACCTAAAAGTACTTATGAAATTATTAAAGAGTATTTTCGTAGCGTTTGTATTAACTATCATAGCCATGGGCTGTGCCCAACAAGAAACTAAAGAAATAGAGATAAAAGAGAATACAGAATCTGCTACCAGCTACACAGAAGCGGTAGCTGTTGTTCATGCCACTTCAGACAATGAAGTATCAGGAACTGTGACATTTACACAAGAAGAGAATGGCGTTCGTGTACAGGCAGAGCTAAGTGGACTAAGTGAAGGAATGCACGGTTTTCACATTCATCAATATGGTGATTGCCGGGCTAATGACGGCACTTCTGCCGGAGGCCATTACAATCCCGCAGATAATAAACATGCCGGTCCTGATGCTGAAAGTCGTCACGTCGGAGACATGGGCAATATTGAGGCAGATGCCGACGGTAATGCCACTATAAATTATGTTGATTCTACTATCGAACTCAATGGGGCTGATAGTATTATTGGACGCGGCGTGGTACTGCATGGTGGAGCCGACGACCTTGAATCACAACCTTCGGGCGCTGCTGGTCCCCGTGTAGGGTGCGGAGTTATCGGTATTGCTAATACCAGTATGTAACCAAAAAAGCTAGTCATTTAGTATGGGCTTGTCAGGTGTTATGACCTGACAAGCTTTTTTATTATTACTCTACCTGCCTTTTTAAGGAATATAAGTTGATATTCCTTATTTAGATAGTTATCTAAATATCTAAATGAATACACTATTTAAAGCTTTAAACGATGCTACGCGCCGTAAAATCCTGCAGATGCTGCAGGACAAGGATATGACTGCCGGTGAAATAGCTAATGAGTTTGATATCAGCAAGCCCAGTATTTCACATCACCTTGACATCCTGAAACAAGCAAAACTGATTAGCAGTGAACGAGACGGGCAGTTTATTCGGTATGCTATTAATACCACCGTAGTAGAAGAAGTAGCCAATTGGTTTCTGGAAATTCTAAATAAATCTGATTCATCATGAAATCGCTCATATATGCTATTAAAAAAGAGTGGTACAATATCTTTCTATTGTTCCTGCCCATTGTAGTTATTCCATTTATCTGGGATTTATTGCCGGAACGCATTCCATCTCACTGGAACTTTGAAGGAGAAGTTGATGAGTACAGTAACAAAATATTCGGGGTATTCTTTCTTCCACTACTTAACATTATCATATATCTAATTCTTCTTTATCTCCCCAAAATAGATCCCAAACAGCGTATTTCAATCGACCAAAAACCGATACCGGTATTACGGACTTTAACAGTAGTATTAATATTGGGTATCCACATTTTTATTATGAGTAATGCGATGGGTTATAATATCCTAACTCAAGGTGGTCTGTTTCTTGGGTTATCCCTTTTCTTTGTAGTCATGGGTAATTATCTACGAACGATAAAACCCAATTATTTTATAGGAATTCGAGTACCTTGGGCTCTAGAGGATGATGATAATTGGCGAAAAACTCATAAGGTGGGTTCATACCTTTGGGTTGCAGGTGGGCTTCTGCTTCTTTTACTCTATCCGCTTCTTGATCTCAAAACATACAGCACCCTTTTTGGTGTTGTTGCTATGCTATTAGCACTTATTCCTACGGTGTACTCATTTTACCTCTATCAGAAACAACCCTAAAGCTATGAAAAAAGTAACCTTAATAATTATATCTCTCTTATTTAGCTGGACAGCCGTAGCCCAATATCCAGAAAGTTTCAACCAAAAAGAGTTGATTATCAAAGATAACTCTACAAAAATTGGGGGAACTCTTACATGGCCAAAAAATAGTTCCCCGAATGCAATAGTTATTATGATTTCTGGTAGTGGAGCCCAAGACCGTGATGAAACGATGAACCCCATAAGTAATTTTAAGCCTTTCGCCCTTTTGGCAGATTCTCTCACCTCGGGTGGTCTTGCTACTTTTCGGTATGATGATCGTGGCATTGGGGCTTCTACTGGTAGTTTTTCGGATGCAACGCTAGATACACTTGCCTCTGATGTGGAGACAATAATAAAGTATTTTCACAAAAAGGATACTCCATCTTTTTCTGAAATTATTTTACTGGGACACAGTCAGGGAGGCCTTGTCGGAGAAAAGGTAGCCGTTAAAAACCGATCCGTAAATAAACTCATCTTAATGGCCTCTGCCGGTATTCCTCTTCAAAAAATTTTGCGCCATCAAGTACAACGTGCCTTTTCCCGTGCCTTTATTGATTCGGTTCTTGCCGCAAAAGAGATTAATGCTCGCGAACAACTAATGGATGCAACCAAAAACGATACAAACATTGACGAGGCCCAGAAAAGATACCGTACCCAATTTGCTGCAATACAACGCAGTGTTGGAATAGATTCTAGCCGGGCATCTCAAATAGCTCAAAAGCAAGCCCGACAGCTCACAAAAGTTTACCGGTCTCCTCAATTACAATCCCTGCTCTATTATGATCCAGTCATTGACCTTAAAAAACTCGATATTCCTGTGCTCATACTCTTCGGTGGTAAAGATACTCAAGTAACGGTAGAAATGAATAAGCCCCCCATGAAAGAGGCTATGGAATCAACAGGAGTACCTTACCAAATTGAAGTGTTTCCAAATGCAAATCACCCATTCCAAAAAGCCAAAACGGGTGATCTACAAGAATACGGTCAACTTAAACATCACTTCGTAGATGGCTTCACTTCTACAATAATAGAGTGGATTAAATAACCGTCAAATAAAAAGGCTTCCCAGGCTGCTAGCACCCAGAAAGCCTCATTTAAAACTGAATATCAGCCTAATTACTCCGGCTGCCAGCTACTCATTTTGTCATCAATCACCTCTTTAAGGCGGCTTACTGGCACCCTATCCTGTGTCATATCATCACGATATCGGATAGTTACCGTATCTTCTCCTTCTGACTCTACCCCATCAAAATCGACGGTCACACAGAAAGGTGTTCCTGCTTCATCTTGCCGACGATAGCGCTTACCTATTGATCCGGATTCATCATACAAAACATTATAATTTTCACGCAGATCGTCTGTTATCTTGTGCGCCAGATCCTGCAATTTATCCTTTTTAATTAGTGGAAATATACCCACCTTAGTTGGAGCCAGCTGTGGATTCAACTTTAATACAGTTCGTGTGTCACCATCCACTTCTTCTTCGCGGTAGGCATCACAGAGTACCATCATTACCGTACGATCAAGTCCGATAGAAGTCTCGATAACATACGGGATATAACGCTTTTGTTGCTGCTGATCGTAATACTCAAGCTTCTTGCCCGAAAACTCTTTATGTTGACTCAAATCAAAGTCAGTACGATTATGAACTCCTTCTACCTCTTGCCAACCAATAGGGTATTCATACTGAATATCGGCAGCAGCTTCGGCATAGTGTGCCAGTTTATCTTCGGGATGCGGATGGGTACGCAGCTTGTGCTCACGAATACCCAGTGCTTTATGCCAGTCCAGACGTTTATTTAACCAGTTTTCATAACTTTCACCGTCCGTACCCGGTTCTACAAAATACTGCATTTCCATCTGTTCAAATTCCCGCATGCGAAATACAAACTGCCGTGCTACCACCTCATTTCGGAAAGCTTTACCAACCTGAGCAATACCAAAGGGTACCTTCTGGCGTGCAGTATCCATCACATTCTTAAAGTTTACAAAAATTCCCTGTGCGGTCTCGGGACGCAGGTACACCGCATCATCTCCTTCATCACCGGAAGAGGTAGCCCCAAACTGGGTCTTAAACATCAGATTAAATTGGCGTACTTCCGTCCAGTCAAAGGCACCCGATTCAGGCGCACGAATTTCATTATCCATGATAATTTCATAGAGGTCCTCACAGACGCCATTCCGCGAACCTGCCGTATCTAATAGTTCTTGCAGTTCATCAGCTTTATCGACCTTACCCTTACTGCGAAGCTTTGCAATCTCATTCTCAATAAGCATATCGGCCCGGTACCGTTTATTCGATTGCTTATCATCAATCATCGGATCATTAAAACCATCAAGGTGACCGCTGGCTTCCCAGACTTTGGGATGCATAAAGATGGAAGAGTCCAACCCAACGATATTATCGTGGCGTTGAGTCATCTCTTTCCACCAGAAATCACGAATATTTCGTTTGAGCTCTACGCCCAAAGGACCATAATCGTAGACGGCTCCGAGCCCCCCATAAATCTCTGATGATTGATAAATCATACCGCGGGCTTTCGCCAACGAAACGAGTGTATCTAAACTATCGAGTTCAGTAACTGACATGTACCTGCTGTTATTTTTAGTGAATAATGAATTTTAAAGATGACCAAAGATAGCAAAAAATACCGCTTTAATTAATTATCCTTTTATACGTATTTTAAGTGCGTTTTGTATGAGTCCAAACATTTAACAATGGCATTCATACATATCAAAATAATTAAAAGTTAATCTCTTAAAATACTTAATGCTTATGTATTCTTTCCAGGTTGGCGTTCTCGGTGCCACCGGTGCTGTAGGACAAAAATTCATCCGTCTCTTAGAAGATCATCCATGGTTCACCATCAAAACCCTTGGTGCATCTAAACGCTCTGCCGGAAAGAAATATAAACACGCTGCTCACTGGATTGAGAAAACCGAGATGCCAGCTAAAGCAGCAAATATGACCGTTCAGGAGTGCAGAACCGAGCAGTTTTCTGAAGTTGACTTCGTATTTTCTGGCCTTGATTCTTCCGTAGCCGAAGAAATAGAACGTAACTTTGCCGAAACAGGTATCCCGGTAATCTCCAATGCCAAGAACTATCGCATGCATGAACAGGTGCCTCTGCTGGTACCAGAAGTCAACCCTGACCATGCTGCCCTCATTAAGAAACAGTCCTTCACGGATAATGGAAGCGGATGGATAGTTACCAATCCCAATTGCGTATCCGTCCCCCTTTCGATGTCACTTAAGCCACTGCACGATGCATTTGGTATAGATTCACTTGTGGTAACTTCTATTCAATCCGTTTCCGGAGCCGGTTATCCCGGAGTGCCCAGTATGGATATTGTTGCTAATGTGGTGCCCTATATTGGCGGTGAGGAACCCAAAGTTGAAACAGAATCAACAAAACTGCTGGGTACTTTGGCTGAAGATAGTGTTACCTTTGAGCATTTCACTATACAGGCAACAGCTGTTCGCGTACCTACCATTGAAGGACACTTGCTTTCGGTAGCTGCAAAACTGAAAGGCAGTCCTTCTCTGGAAGAAGTAAAATTGGCCTTCACCGATTGGGATAACCCCATTGCAGAACTGGATCTTCCCTCTTCGCCTTCCACTCCTATTCGGTTGTATGAAGAGAATCGTTATCCACAACCCCGTATTCATGCCGAACGTGAAGGAGGTATGCAAACGGCCGTAGGTCGACTGCGTGAGGGTACCGTAATGGATATCGGTTATGTAACGATGGCTCATAACACCATTCGCGGTGCAGCAGGCGGTGCTATTTTGAATGCTGAACTCTTGGCGGCCAAAGGCTATATCAGCTAATAAAAATTGTTCATTATATCTTATATATCCTCTCTTGGAGCAATGTACTCTGAGAGAGGTTTTTTATTAATAGTGAGCTTTAAACTTTCAAGGTGATTTATTACTGAAGGCTATACTCTTTTGAAGCTACTGCTCAACAGCTTTTGCGAAGCTTCCCCATCAATAATCAGCGTTATCTTCATTCAATCTATCTAACTTTTGTTCAGATAGCTTTACCCGTGCTGTTGAAATAATATTTTCTGCCTCATCCCGATGCTTGCGCTTTATTTTAAGAGTAACGGAAGCATGCTCTGCTTGTGGAATCTCTTTTACATCCTTCATACTGTTCGCCTCAATAATAATCTTGGCACTAAACCATCCTCTTTTAAAAGATATCTCTTGTATTTTTTCATAGGATAAAAGAACCGTCTGTACACCAGTAGTAGTAATTCCGAAAAAAGCATCCTGAATCTCATACTCTAATTCAATACCCTCTTTCTTTACTTTTAATAATCCTTTAGCCAAATGTAATCCATGCGTAACATTAGGTATTTCAAAAGGTATCGAACGGCTGCTTGAATAAGGCATTGTTGGATTTATTAAAAGATTTATAACAATCGAGAATGGAGTATATAAAAAAAATTAAAAAATTATGTAAGGATTCCCCTTTTCAATGGTCTTACTTATGTAACGCTGATAAAGCGTAAAGCCGTTGAAATAGAGAGCAATATCAAATGTCCTTCCGGGGTGAAACTGTTGAAAGCAGTTTCACCTCTTTTTTTTAAGATTTTATAACTTCCTCTCCTTTTCTTGCCATTTACTCCCTTCACTATTATTCTTGCTTTCAAGTTAAATTCTTTTCTTCCCATGAGACACCTATTATTACCGCTTATCCTGGCGCCAGTCCTTTTAGTACCAACCCTCGCATTCTCACAAACCGTCACTATTGACGATGATTTTAGTGATGGCGATCACACTACCAATCCCGGCTGGACAGATAGTGAATCGAAATATATCGTCAACGGATCAAACCAGCTTCAACTTGATGCTCCATCCGAAACAAGTGAAGCCGTCATCTCTACTTCTTCATCCGCCGCTTATGGAGCATGGGAAACGCTCATTGAGTTAGACTTTAACCCCTCAGGTAGCAATTTATCAAGATTTTATATCATCTCTGATACCCAAAGCATGATGGGAGATGTCAATGGATACTTTGTTGAAATTGGGGATACCGATGATGAAATAAGCCTATATCGCCAAGATGGAAGTACAACTACAAAAATTATTGACGGCACTAATGATATTATCGATACAAATCCCGTTACTGTTCGGGTAAAGGTGACCCGAAACTTAAATGGAAATTGGGAATTATTGGTAGATACCAACGGTGGGATGTCCTATACTTCCCAAGGTACTGTAACCGATAATACCCACAACAGTAGCAGCTATATTGGGTTATTTGGGGATTATACCAGTACCAGATCTGACAAGTTTTTTTATGATGACGTGAAGGTTACCAAAATAAATCCCCCACTCGATATTACCGGGGCTACAATAATCGACAACCAAACCATTGACTTACAATTTAATCTTGATATTGATGGTGCCACCGTCTCCCCTTCTGACTTCTCTCTTAACAACGGTATCAACAATCCGGATGGCACAACCCTCCCCTCTACAGATCTAGTGCGACTCACATTTAATACCGTCTTAGTCAGCAGTCGCTACACCCTTACGGTCAATGACATTGATGATACCGACGGTAATACGATTGCTCCCAACACCACCGAGAAATTTATTTTATATGGAAATTATGAAGATGGAGATGTTAAAATAAATGAGTTCACCTTTGACCCTCCCGGATCGCCTTCAACAATACAAGAAGAATATGTGGAACTCATAAATACCAGCAGTAAAATATTAAACCTTGCTAACTGGGAACTTGGAGATGATGGCGGCACCGATCCGTTTACTACAAGCCCGGTTGTATTAGAACCGGACAGCTTCTTGGTTATTTCCGGAGATACCTCTGCACTACCTTCGGGGCGTGCTTATTATGAACTAAGTGGAATGGCCGCTCTAAATAATAATACCGATGCTATTCAACTCGTCACCGATACAGGCACACAAGCAGATTCCTTAACGTACACTTCTGACTGGGGTGGAACAGATATAGCACTAGAACGGTTATCTACCTCAACAGCAAGTACCTATCAAGAAAACTGGAGCAACTCTCCCAGTTCTGAAGACGGTACACCGGGCCTCCCCAATGAGGTTCAAAATGATAATACTGCTCCCGATCTTACCAGCCTGAATATTGCTACTAACCAAAAGCTAGAGGTTAGCTTTGATGAGCGACTGAATTCTTCAACAGCAACAGATCCATCGAATTATAATATTACCGGCATTAATATCAGCTCAGCTACTCAAACAAGTGCTAACCAAGTGGAAATAGCTCTCGCCTCGGCACTGCAAAACAATACCGAATATGTCTTTTCAATTTCCGGGGTTGAGGATATATTCAATAATACTGTTATAAATGCCGACACTACCTTCATACACTATGAGATCTCACCCTCTGACTCTGGCGATGTTGTTATCAATGAATTTATGTCGGCTCCGCCTTCAAACAGCTCTGAGTACATTGAAGTATATAATCATTCCTCAAAATCATTGAACTTGGCTGATTGGACACTCAGTGACGCCAATAATAATCAAGCATCAATAACCGACAGCCAATTTATTGTTCCACCCGATAGCTTTGTTGTAATTGCCCCCGATAATACACTCGAAGCCGGCTATCCGAATATAGCATTCGTTGTAATGAGCAGTTTCCCTTCATTAAATAATGGGGGAGATACGATATTGATTCGTAACAGTAGTGGCACCTTGCTGGATTCTTTAACCTATAATTCTGATTGGGGCAACGATGAGGTAGCCTTAGAACGCCGGTCAATAGCGGTGGCCGGAGCCTATAAAAATAACTGGGGTAATGCTCCTAACGGTTTTGGAACCCCCGGCACAGCCAATGAAATTGATCCTGACACTACACCTCCAATCCTTGAATCACTGACTGTAAATTCCAGATCCCAACTTGCACTTATGTTTTCTGAACAGCTGGACAAGACCACCGCAGAAAATGTTTCAAACTACTCTTTGAATGGTGGAGCCACTATTTCAAACGTGAACTATGCCCCATCTGACAGTGTATTCTTACAGCTCGGGAGCCAACTGCAAAATGCAGTGGAATATACGCTGACTATTAAGAACGTTGATGACTTATTTTCAAATCCTATTACCTCTACCGATACCTCCTTAACGTACTACCAGATATCAGCTGCAGATTCCAGCGAGGTTTTTGTCAATGAGTTTAATTATGAACCAACTACCGGTGCTACGGAGTTTATTGAACTTTATAACCCCACCTCAAAATCTTTTGATCTCCAAAACTGGAAACTGAGTGATAGTCGCGGAAACAAAAGTTCTATCAGCAACTCACTATTTGTTATACCGCCCGACAGCTTTGCTGTTATAGCTCCCGATAATACTATACTGAAAGACTTCCCAGGTATCAATTTAGTTGTGATGGGTAATTTCCCTTCCCTGAATAACAGCGGCGATGCTATTGTTATTCATAAAAATGATGGCACGCTTTTAGATTCTCTAGAATATCAGTCAGAGTGGGGTAGCAGTGAAGTTTCTCTGGAAAGACGATCAACATCTGTTTCAGCTATCTATGCAGAAAACTGGGGCGATGCACCCAATGGCAAGGGGAGTCCGGGTTCAGCTAATGAAATTGCTCCTGACACTTCCCCTCCTACCCTTACATCACTGACCATCAAATCTGGTTCACAAATTGCACTTACCTTTTCAGAACAGCTGAATATGACCACAGTAGAAAATATGTCGAATTACTCATTAAATGGGGGTCCCACTATTTCAAGTGTAAACTATGCCCCATCTGACAGTGTATTCTTACAGCTTAGAAGCCAACTGCAAAATGCAGCGGAATATACACTCTCCATAGAGAACATCAACGACTTTTTTGCAAACACCATTGTTACAACCGATACCACATTTACTTATTATGAGATATCAGCTGCAGATTCCGAAAATATTTATATCAATGAATTCAACTACGAACCTGCTTCCGGAACAACAGAGTTCATTGAACTTTATAATCCTACTTTAAAATCATTCGACCTTCAAAACTGGACACTGAGTGATAGTCGCGAAAACAAAAGTCCTATCAGCAACTCACCATTTGTTATACCGCCCGACAGCTTTGCTGTTATAGCTCCAGATAATACTTTGCTGAAAGACTTCCCGGATATCAATTTAGTTGTAATGGGTGATTTCCCGTCTCTTAATAACAGCGGAGATGATATAGTTATTCATAAAACCGATGGTACGCTCTTAGATTCTCTGCGATATCAATCAGAATGGGGAGGCGATGAAATACCTATGGAACGTCGAACCACTGCTGTATCAGGGTTTCATAAAGAAAATTGGGGAGATGCCTCCAATGAAAAAGGAACACCCGGTACCCCAAATACCATTGCTCCTGATACAGATGCTCCACAACTGCAAGACTTCGTAATTCAAGACAGTAGAACACTGGTATTACAGTTTACAGAGCAACTCAAACAACCTACTGTTACCAATACGGGCAATTTCAACCTTACAAACACCCCTTCCGTCAGTGCTGTTCAGTTTACTGCGCCCGATAGCGTATTCTTAACTCTTGACAGTAGTTTGCAAAATGCAACAACCTATACCCTGTCTGCGTCTGGCATTACCGATATTTTTGACAATGCCATTAATTCTATTGACACCACCTTTACCTTTTATGAGGTATCTGCCGTTGACTCTGGTGATGTACATATCACCGAGTTCAGTGCCTTACCAAATTCAGGCAATACCGAATTTATTGAACTTTATAATTCCACATCAAAGTCATTTAATCTCCAAAATTGGACCATAAGTGATAGCCGCAAGGCACCCGCTACAATCACTACATCCCAGTTTGTTCTTCCCCCCGATAGCTTTGTAGTTATTGCCCCTGATAACACGCTATTGGCCAACAATCCAAATATTTCTCTCATCCCTTTGGGTTCAGGCTTCCCCTCCCTAAACAACAGTGATGATCAAATCATCCTACGGGGTGACAACCAGCTACTATTGGATTCACTGCAATATAATAACTCTTGGAACCTCTCTGAGGGTTCAATGGAACGGAGGAAGTCTATGATTCCAGCTTATTATAAAGAAAATTGGGAATACTCAGAGGCTACTGCCAGCAGTACGACCGGCCAAGCCAATACCATTACTCAAGACAACACTGCTCCTAAATTTAAGGGGCTTGAAATTTTATCAAATAAAACTCTTAAAATAAGCTTTAGTGAAAGGTTGACGCCGGCTACTGCCACTGATACAGATTCCTACACCCTATCTGGAGTAGTAATAAACTCAGCAACTGCTATTGGTGCTGATGCGGTGGAACTTAGCTTGCAATCTGCTTTACAAAATGCACAAGAATATACCCTCTCCATCACTGGTCTGGAAGACATCTTTGGCAACGCTTTAGCAAATGAAGACAGCACTTTTACTTATTATGAACTTTCGCCTGTGACCGCCAGTGATATCTTTATCAATGAGTTTAGCTACAACTCGGCCTCGGGAGAAACTGAGTATATCGAAATTACAAATACCTCTTCTCATTCTTTTGATCTTCAAGGCTGGACCTTGAATGATAACTCCGGCTCTCCGGAAACTGTTACTGATGCCCCTTTTGTTATTCCACCCGATAGCTTTGCGGTTATAGCTCCAGATAATACCCTACGCAACAACTATCCCGATATTGCACTGCTTGCCATGGGAAATTCTTTTCCATCTTTGAACAATAGTGGTGATGATATAATATTACGGGATGATAACGGTAACACCTTAGACTCCCTGCGCTACACTTCGGCATGGGGCGGTGATAAGGTTGCCCTGGAACGTCGAACGACCTCAGTAATAGGAATTTATCATGAAAATTGGGGAGATGCGCCTACTCCTCCCGGTAGCCCTGGACGCACAAATACTATCGCCAAAGATAAATCCGCCCCGGTGCTTCAAAAACTTTCAATAGAAGATGCTTCTACGATCCAGCTTATCTTTTCGGAGCATCTCAACTCATCATCTGCTGCTACCAAGAGTAACTACCAAATTAGCCCGGCCAAAGATATTCAACTGGTAGCAACAAGAGATGATACGGTGACCCTTTACCTGAACAGTAAGATGATATCAGGAACAACCTATACAGTCACTGTTTCAGCTGTTAAAGATCTATTTGATAACACTCTTTCTCCATTGACGAAACAATTTGAATACCTGCAAACTGATGATGCGCAAACAGGAGATATCGTTGTAAATGAAATTTTATATGATCCGGGCAATACCGGCAAAGCCGACTTTATTGAACTTTATAATACGACCGATAGTAATTTTGACTTAGAAGGCTGGTTTCTGGGCGATGCAAGTAGAGAAACTTCTATCTCTTCTCGCCTAACCATTAAAAGTGATGAGTACATGGTTCTAACCGGAAACCAAAACTTTGCCGTGACATCCGAAAAAATAAACTATATCAGTGGCTTTCCGTCCTTAAACAATACGACACCTGACATAATATATCTCAGAACGAATGATGGTATAACTATCGATTCCCTTCGGTATTCACAACATTGGGCCAATCCAATAGACGGGACATCTCTTGAAAGAAAGGATCCACTGGCAGCCTCCAATGATGCCTCCAACTGGGAGGCAAGTTCAACCGAAAGTGGCAGCTCAGCCGGAGAACGAAATATAAGCTTCCAGTCTGATGATATGCCTCCCGAAATCATCTTTTCAAAGACACTATCAAAAAATCACTTTGAAGTACGGTTTAACGAGTTTATTCAACTAACAGATGATCTCACTTTTAGAGTGGATAGTACCCCCTTAGAAATCCATTACTTTGATTCCACTCAAGCAAATGTGATTGTGCTAACCTCAGCAGAATCAAAAAAGAAAACTACCGAAAGTACTTCTATTACCATACAAAACCTCACGGATATTAAAGGGAATATGACTCCGAACTCAGAACTGGCCGTGGCCCACCCCTTGAGTCCTGGAAATACCGACTTGGTGATCAATGAAATTATGTTTGATCCCCTTGCCAAAGATGACGATAACCAACCGGATCAAAGCGAATATATTGAACTTCGTAATACCCAAGATTATGCTATTTCACTAGAAGGGCTGGTGCTACACGATGCCCCAGATGAAAACGGAAAAGTTCGTGAAATACAGCCTGTAACAAGCACAGCAAAATGGGTGCCTTCACAAGGAAAAGTCCTTATCCACGCTGATAACACACCTCAATTTGAAAAAAGTAGAGTAGCTTCATTTTTTGACCTGGAGAACTCTCACTCCCAATCAATAATGCGAATGGACCGATCAAGTCTCAGCTTAGCCTCATCAAATGATGCTATTTATATTGCTGACAGTACAGGAAGCACCATTGACTCAGTTCATTACGATGAAAGTTGGCAGAACCCCAATCTTATTGACACAAAAGGCATTGCCCTGGAACGTATTTCACCACAGGGACCGAGTAATAACGATTCAAACTGGGGCTCTAGTGTTAATAAAAAAGGAGGTACACCCAATACTGAAAATTCTATTTATCAGGAAAAAGGGCAAGCTCTAACTGAGACGGGAATCAGTTTTACCCCCAACCCATTTACTCCCGATAACAACGGAAACAAAGACAACCTCTTTATCAATTATAAGCTTGACCAGCCAGATTACCTGATAAAAGCCCACATCTATGATCGCTACGGTAGGCTCGTAAGAGAACTGGCTGATGGCAAACAAGCTGGTCTCCAGGGACAACTTATTTGGGATGGAAGAAAAGATAACGGGAGTCGCAACCGTATAGGGATTTATATCGTTGTTTTTGAGGCCTTTGACAGCACATCCGGAAGTGACAAAGCCTACAAAAAAACAGTAGTTTTAGCCCGTCCACTTAAATAAACAGTATATTTACTGATTCTTTTTTCAGAAATCTCAGCTTTTAAAAAGCTCAGTTATTACATTGATGTAGATAAAAAACACTTGGGCAGTGATCGATATAGAAAGATCAATTCCTCTTATAAACAAGATGATCTTTCTTGTTCATAAGCTTAGTGTTCAATACCTTTTCCCATTCCTTGTAACCTTTAAAATATATTGATGGACTGTTCCTCTCCTATTGGTATTTTTGACTCGGGTATCGGCGGCCTAACCGTTGTAAAAGCGGTTCAGAATGCTCTTCCTAATGAAGATATCATCTATTTTGGCGATACTGCCCGTGTGCCTTACGGGATAAAATCCGAACATACTATCCGCAGCTATGCCCTACAGATCACTGAATTTCTGATGGACCGAGATGTAAAGATGATTCTCATTGCCTGCAATACGGTATCCGCATCTGCCCGAGATGGGATCCAAAAAGCCACCGGTGATATTCCCGTCCTTGATGTAATCACGGCAGGTAGTAAAGCCGCCATGCAGTTTCCCCATCACAAACATATAGGAGTAATCGGTACCCTGGCTACCATCGGTTCCAAAGCTTATGAAGAAGCTATTCGGCAATACAACGGGGAGGTTGAAATAACGGCTGAAGCATGTCCTATGCTGGTACCTCTGGCAGAAGAGGGATGGACCGACAATGAAATAGCAGAACAGATTGTAAAGAAATACCTCCAAAAGTTTGAAGGTAGTGATATAGACAGCCTCATTTTAGGCTGTACCCATTATCCGCTCTTTACCAATACCATTCGCAAAGTACTCCACGACCCGGATATCGAAATTGTTGATTCTGCTCTTTCCATTGCTTCTATGGCTAAAAAGAAACTAGGAGATCTTCAACTGTTGAACGATGAACAATCAGGAAACTTTAACTGCTATGTCAGCGATCGCCCACAACGCTTTCGGGAACTGGCAGAACGATTCTTGGGACAGGATATCCCTAATGTACATATAGCTCAACTACAGCAATGAACAACTCATCTCACCAACAGTCGTTGGCCGTTATTGGTGGTGGAGCTGCGGGCTTTTTTGCCGCCGTAAATGCTGCCCGGCGCTATCCTAGATTAAACGTTACCATTTTTGAAAAAAGCCGTGAAGTGTTGTCTAAAGTTCGAGTTTCGGGCGGCGGACGTTGTAATGTTACCCACCACTGTTTTGATCCGGAAGTACTTTCCCAATCTTATCCCCGGGGTGCAAAAGAACTGCGATGGGCTTTTGAGCAGTTCCAGGCTAAGGATACCGTTACTTGGTTCGAAAATCGTGGAATCGATCTCAAAACAGAAAGTGACGGGCGTATGTTCCCGACTACAGATGATTCGGCAACCATCATCAACTGCTTGAAACGGGAAGCCACCCAGCATGATGTTACCATACACACTAAGAATCGTGTTGAGGCTATTAAACAGGTAAAACAAGAAAGCAGTAAATATGAGCTGCACGTTCGCGGGCAGGCCAATCAACTTTTTGATGCTGTTATTGTCGCCACCGGTGGGTCAAATCGTCGAAGCACTTATGAATGGCTCACCGAGCTGGGCCACAGCATTACAGATCCGGTTCCCTCCTTGTTTACTTTTAATTTCAGAGAAAAAGTATTCAAAGATCTGGCCGGCATTTCTGTTGAAAATGGATCTGTATCTATTGAAGGGACTTCCTACCGGCATACGGGTCCCCTATTGATTACCCACTGGGGCTTAAGCGGTCCGGCCGTTCTTAAAACTTCTGCCTGGGCAGCCCGGTACCTTTATAAAAACGAATACCGATTTACGATACGGGTCAATTGGGTGCATCCCCGAAACGAACAGGAAGTACGAAATACATTAGAGGAGCTTCGGCATGAAAACGCTGCAAAGAATGCTGATAAACAAAATCGATTTCCTTTGCCTAACCGTCTCTGGAAACGCCTGCTGAAACTCACTGATATCGCTCCCGACACACGCTGGGCTGAGCTTTCCAACCAGCACCTTCATGAACTTGCCCAAACACTAACCGGTGCAAGCTACGAGATCCAGGGAAAAACCACCTATAAAGATGAGTTTGTTACCAGTGGCGGTATTCCTCTTAACGAAGTAAACATGGGCACGATGGAGAGCAAAAAATGCCCAAATCTCTATTTTGCCGGGGAAGTACTGAATATCGACGGCATCACGGGCGGGTTCAACTTTCAATCGGCGTGGACCACCGGTTGGATCGCCGCCCAACATCTTGATACAGGGTAATTGCCCCAGTACGTTTAGAAAAAGGACTAAATAAACAATTACAGTAGTTTACTTGCCAAATTTGCCAGCTCCGAGCGCTCCCCTTTCTCCAGATTGATGTGAGCATAAAGATCATTGTCATGCATTCGATCCACCAAAAATGAAAGTCCGTTGCTCTGGGTATCCAGGTAAGGCGTGTCGATCTGGTAGATATCCCCCGTAAAGATAATTTTGGTATTCTCGCCGGCACGGGTGATAATGGTTTTTATCTCATGAGGCGTCAGGTTTTGCGCCTCATCCACAATAAAGATAATATTCGACAAGCTGCGACCCCGAATATATGCCAAGGGAACGATCCGCAGCTTATCGGTTTCCAGCATCTTTTCTACATTCTGGTATTTCTTACTAGTCTCCGGAAACTGGTTTTTAATAAATGACAGATTATCCCAAAGTGGCTGCATGTAGGGATCGATTTTAGCAGTTATATCCCCCGGCAGAAAACCGATATCATTATTGCTTAATGGCACAATAGGTCGGGCCAGGTAGATCTGCTGAAAATTTCGCCGCTGTTCCAACGCCCCGGCCAGGGCCAACAGCGTTTTACCGGTACCGGCTGCCCCCGTGATGGTGACCAACAGATTATTGGGATTCATAATAGCCTGTAAGGCAAATGTCTGCTCGGCATTGCGCGGGGTCACACCATAAGCAGTACTGCGGTGTACCGGTTCTATAAGATCTTTTTGGGGATTGTAGTAGCCCAGCGCTGAGCTTGAGTGGTTCTTTAAAATATAAAAATGATTGCTGGTTGGTTTCTTATCGGTTATTTCGCTTGGTTCCAGCTTACCTTCTTCATAAAGACGATCAATAAATTCAGAATTTTCATACTTAATTTCCGTCTTTCCTTTGTAGAGGTGATCAATATCTTTGATGCGCATCGTTTCATAATCTTCGGCCTCGATATTTAATGCCCGTGCTTTAATACGCAGGTTAATATCCTTGGAAACCAAGATGACCTTGCGATCGGTCTCTTCTCTCAACTTGAGAACCGAGTTCAATATTCGATGATCATTTTTCTTTTTCCCGAAGATATCGGATGAGTCTACCTCACTATCCTCATCGTTAAGTACCCGGATTTTTCCGTGGGTATTTCCATTTAACGGTATCCATTTCTGAAGCATGTTCTTATCAGAAATTTTATCAAGATAGCGACTGAACTCCCGAGCATGTAGGTTGATTACATCATTCCCCTTTTTAAAGGTATCGATCTCTTCCAATACCGTAATAGGAATGCCGATATCGTTTTTCTGGAAATTTTTTACTGCATCGGAATCGTACAGCAGAACAGAAGTATCAAGAACAAAGATCTTATTTTGCTTAGCTTCGGCCATAAAGCATCAATTTAGATTTTAAGAACATCTCATTTCTAAAACCCTGTATTTCAACGTTATTGAATAGCCTGCCCAGAAGCAATTTTAAAATGGAAATATTTACAAGAAAAGCCCGTAAATTTTCAAAAATTATTATAGGTTTTCATTTAGTCCATATAATACGATTGAAGTTGCTATTGCTGCATTTAAGCTCTCCACCTTACGGTCCGTCCCTGCAGAGGGGATTTTCACTGTTTGTCTGTGACCGTTAATGAGCTCCGGGCTTACCCCGTGGGCCTCATTTCCCACTGTAATAACTGCCTTCCCCTGCAGATTAACGTCTTTCAACGGTATGGCTTCGGGTCCGGCATCTAACAAATAGATAGGCCAACCGTGTTCTTCTAATGTTCCAAAGATATCGGGCAACGATCCGTTCAAAAAAGGTATGCTACCTGTAGCGCCCGCTGTTGCTCGTACCACCTTGGGATGAAAGAGATCAACCGTTCCCTTTCCCGAGATAATACCACCCGCTCCAAACCATGATGCTGTTCGTATGATTGTACCTAGATTTCCAGGGTCCTGCACCGCATCAAGAGCCACAATGGTTCCCTCCTGTGATGCTAAACGTTTTGCGGATGTTTCCTGTGGCATTTGGCACATAGCCAGCACCCCTTGCGGGTTATCAGTATCGGAGACCTCTGCAAAAAGTTTTTCATCCAACACGGCGCCCTTTACCTTCGTCATCGCCTCTTGCCAAAATTGCTGATTCCAATACTGCTGGGATTCATCAAAAAAAAGATGCTGGACGGATACTGAACTATTTGCCAGTATTTGCTCTATCGCTCGCGCACCCTCAATCAAAAAAAGTTGCTCTTTAGCACGATACTTTTTCTTATTCAATTTGCGTAAAAGAGTGGCCTGTCGGTTCGAGACGGGTCTTGGATTCATACTTTTTACCTCTTTAATTGCACAGCGCATATTTTTACATTAATCAGATACACACTGCGGAAAACTCATTAACAATACTTATTTTACGACCAAAATTTAACGAATCAACGAACCAATTTTATGGATTTTCTTAAGAAATTAGGTATTGAAGGAACAAACCTCGGTACCAGTACCGGACAACAATTTTTAGGTGATGAAGGAGCAGAAACTATTTCGAGTCATACACCTATTGATGGCTCTCAAATTGCTGACACCACTGTAACCACTCGCGAAGAGTACGACAAGGTGGTGGTACAAGCACAAGAGGCATTTAAGGAATGGCGAATGGTTCCAGCTCCAAAACGCGGAGAAATTGTGCGGCAGATCGGGCTGGAGCTACGTAAACATAAAGAAGATCTGGGGCGCCTGGTAACCTATGAAATGGGTAAAATATACCAAGAAGGCCTGGGTGAAGTTCAAGAAATGATTGACATCTGTGACTTTGCAGTTGGACAATCCCGAATGCTTTATGGAAAAACGATGCAGTCTGAGCGCCCTGAGCACCGTATGTACGAACAGTGGCAGCCTCTGGGTATCACAGGTATTATCTCTGCATTCAACTTTCCAGTAGCCGTCTATAGCTGGAATGCTATGATAGCCGCTATATGCGGTAATGTGATGATCTGGAAAGGATCTGAGAAAACGCCTTTATGCGGTATCGCTGTACAAAACATCACTGCCAAAGTTTTAAAGCGAAATGATCTGCCCGAGGGCATTTTCAATCTCGTGACCGGAGGGCGTGAAGTTGGTGAATGGATGACGGAAGATGAACGACTCCCCCTAATTTCTGCAACGGGCTCTATCCGTATGGGTAAAGAAGTTGCAAAAACAGTAGGTGCGCGTTTAGGCAAGACCATCCTTGAACTCGGCGGTAATAATGCCATCATCGTGTCAGAAAATGCTGACCTTGAAATGGCTGCCCGAGCTACCGTATTTGGTTCGGTAGGCACCTGTGGTCAACGTTGTACTTCCACCCGTCGTCTGATCATTCATGAAGAGGTATTTGATGAATTCAAAAACCGTCTCATTGAAATTTATGAAGATGTCAATATTGGGAACCCTCTGGATGAAGATACTCTGGTTGGTCCGCTGATTGATGAACAGGCCACAGAAAATATGCAAAAAGCACTACAAGAAGTTGAAGAAGCCGGTGGTGAAGTGATTTACGGAGGCGAGAAGCTGAATTATACTAAACTCAAAGATGGCCAGTATGTACGACCTGCTATTGCAGTTGCAGAGAATGAATTTGATATCGTACAAGAAGAGACCTTTGCCCCCATCTTGTATCTCTTAAAGTACAGCGATCTGGACGAAGCTATTGCCAAGCACAATGGCGTAAAACAGGGACTCAGCTCTTCGATCTTTACTCTCAACATTCGCGAAGCCGAAACATTTTTAAGTGCCCGCGGCTCTGATTGTGGTATTGCAAACGTTAACGTTGGTACCAGTGGCGCCGAAATCGGTGGGGCTTTCGGCGGTGAAAAAGAAACCGGTGGTGGCCGCGAATCAGGATCTGATGCATGGAAAGCCTATATGCGTCGTCAGACTAATACCATCAACTGGAGTGATGAAATGCCTTTAGCCCAAGGTATTGAGTTTGATGTAGACTAACCTTATTTCCAAAACAATAAAAAAGAAACAAAAAAGCCCCGGTTTCCGGGGCTTTTTTATTTTCGTAATTACATCGTGATATTTATAAAATACTGTACGATATACCGGCCGAGAGCACTTGTTTAATTTGCACCTCGCGCGAAAAGTCACTGTCATAGATCATCACAAACTGAAGTGACATATTCATCACATCGTTAATTTTACCGATCAGCTCATTTGAGAAATTCACATCCGTGTTATCAATATGCCGCTGGAGATTTGTAAAAGTCTCAACAGAACTAATTAAACGAACATTGGAAAAAACTTTGCGTTCGAAATTAAGGGCAATCGAATAACCCGGCTCAAAACGAAATTTTTCTCCTGCATCCAACCCATAGCGGGTAGACAAGGTGGTATCAGAAACAATTGTTTCCTTTAATGCCATACCGGCTTCGGCTGTAAAATAATCTGCTGGGTTATAAGCGATACCCGCAATTTGCGTAAAGTAAGCCGGGGCAAAGAACTTTGATATAAGCTTGGGGGCCTCCCCGTCGGGTACATTATAGTCAAAGCCCTGATCAAACTGGGTACTAAAATTAATATTCGCAAAAGCACTCCACTGGTTATCTTCAAAGAGGTAACTAAACTTATTATTAATGGCAATACGATCATCGGTTTTACGAGTTCCTTCTCCTTCTAGCCGGGCTTTACCATATTTTAAGTTTGTTGCCAATGCATAGGCAAAACGGTTCTTACGAAATTTAGCATTAAAAACAGTAGAAGCCGTTACACTGATTGTATTCACCCCACCCTGACTCCAATTATCGTAAGAAGCTTGTGCACCGTTAAGTCCACTAACCCAATCCAGCTCCCAACCTTCAAGGGAATCAGCTACAATAATTTTTCGATTAATCCGTGACATATCCCGTACCGAGATATCACTTTTATCTTCGATCAGGTCACTGATTTCTATAGCTTCTTGGCCAGCAGATTGAAAAGTTGCAACAAAAAGAAACAAAGAAAGGAATAAAATGGGGGATATACGTGGCATTATTTTTTAACCAGTTTACGTCAATAATTTTAAGGAGATTAAAAATAGTATAAAATAACTAAATAATAAACTAACTTAGATTAGGACTAGACCTTTTCCAAAACCACTTTTAGTACATCCATACCATTTACTACAACAGAAACATGCTCATTAACTTTGGTAGGTAGCTCCATTCCACAAAACTCAGCCTGGACAGGAAATTTTCGATGGCCCCGGTCTATCATTACAGCGGTGTGTACTTCTGAGAGCTCTAATCCATTTACCACTGTAGTAAGGGCTTGAAACATCGTCTGCCCAGAAAATATAACATCATCAACAATGAGTACTAGATTTTTTTGCATCTCGGCAGAATCCAATTCATTAATCACTGTATAGGGATCTCCTTTCTTAAGTGGTAATTGTGCCGAATCTATCTCTACCTCCGCAATATCAGATAACACTTCTACAAGCTTTTGGGCAACGGCATATCCCCTTTCATCAATACCAAACAAAAAAATATCACTATTATCTGTATTGCGTTCTAAAATTTCATAAGCCATTCTTTTGGCCGAACGGTTAATGCGCGGACTATCCATTAATACCAATGGGCTGTTCATATACTTATTCTATTCTTATTAACGTTTTAACGTTGTTTTAATGATCAATTAAAGCTAAACTTATTTATAATCTGGCAAAGGCTTTGTACCTTAATAAAGGTATTATAATAAAGACTGTAACTTACAAATCTTTAAATAAAAAAAGAGAGAACAGCTATGGCACAAAAAAAGACGAAGAATTCTTTTTTAGTTTTAACAACCTCCTTTGTTGGCGGTTTGGCTGCAGGCCTATTACTAGCTCCCAAAAATGGAGCCCGGAATCGAGCGTGGTTAGCTGAGCGTATTGGAGAACTCTCAAACTGGGTCGATGATCAACGTAAATCAGTTCAGCATTTAGGTAAACAAGAGGTACATAAATTTCATCAACATATACAACAGGGGATTCACCAGAACGTACCTGACCTCTACCATGCAACAGCAAAAATTGACCTAAGTGATCAGAAGCTCAACGGTGAATAATAACCAACGTTCATATCACGAAGAACTGCTACACTGGATCTGGGAAACAAAAAACTTTGTCCACCAAGAAAAGTATACCACAAATGGAAAAAATATCATTATCCATGATACCGGGCACCTTAACAGATCTGATGGTCCTGATTTTTTAAATGCTGAAGTAACCATTGGTAACTTGCGCTGGTTCGGAGATATCGAGATCCATTGGGTACCTTCCGACTGGAAAACCCACGGGCATCATAAAGACCCAAACTATGAACAGGTTATTCTTCATGTCATCTTTAAGGATACCTGCGAAAAGATTCAGCACAGTAATGGCTCTCCAATTCCTACTTTCTGTTTATCATCTCATTTACGAAAACCGTTACAATCGTTTTTAGAGCAATATCGCCAACAACCTAAACTGCCTTGCTCGGGTCAGTTTTCTTTTATTTCTGAGGAAGCGTTTGAAAAACAACTGGAACAAGCCCACAAAGAATACTTTGAACAAAAGGTAAACGATATCTTAGCATTTTATGATTCAACATTAGTTCCCTCCAAAGCATGGCAGAAAATGTTAGCCATTGCACTTTTTGACGGTTTGGGGATATCTCATAATCGTCGCCCCATGCAGAAACTTGCCGAAAAGTTATTTCCAATTGCTCAGAATTATAATTCCTCGCAACAGCTCAAAGATAGAGCCCTTCAACTTTCCGATATTAATTCTTCTGATACCTCTGCAGACACTTTTAACTGGAATCATCGTGGCGTGCGACCTGGCAACCATCCCACTGCCCGCATTAAGCAAGGGGCCGAATGCCTGTGGTTTATCTTAGACCTACCTTTCCAGTCATGGTTACGTAATAACCCCCAATCACTTTGGGCGGATATGTGTAATAGCATCACTACCACCCCTTCGTTAGGTTCCGAACGTTCTGACATCCTCTTTGGCACTGTATTTTTACCGGCCCTATATTCTTTGGGGAATCTCTTTTTCTGTGAACGACTAAAAACCGATAGCTGGGAACTTTGGAAAAGCCACAAGGTAGCTATTCCACCCTCGCTTTTGAGGCTCCTCGAACAAACTGAGCTTCCCCCCTCTCTTTATGCCCATCGGTTAGGTACCATTCATCAGCTTCGGAGTTACTGCAGACCCAGGAAATGCCAAAATTGCAAAGTATTTAAAATTGCAATTTCTTCTTGATTCGCATTGTGGAAATCCCTATTATCTGAATCTGTTAAAAACGGGACAACATTGCCCGGTCGTCTAATGGCAGGACAGCGGTTTTTGGTACCGTCAGTGGGGGTTCGAGTCCTCCCCGGGCAACACTTGATAAATTAACCATAAAAGGATGACTGCAAAGCCATCCTTTTCTTTTATTTTTAAATTCCTGAATCTTCGCTTCGTTGGATACTCCCTTAGCCATATTTGCCGGACGCAGCAATCTCGCTCTTTCACGTGCAATTGCAGAAAAGTATGGTACCACTCTTGGAGAGGTTACCATTAAGCCATTTTCGGATGGCGAACTTTATGCCAAATATGAACAAAGTATTCGCGGTGAAGACGTTTTTGTCGTTCAATCGACACCGCCACCCGGTGATAACATTATGGAGCTGCTTCTATTATTAGATGCAGCCAAGCGGGCTTCTGCCAAACGCGTTACGGCAGTAATGCCCTACTTTGGTTACGCACGCCAAGATCGCAAAGATCAGCCCCGGGTTTCTATTGCTTCAAAGTTGATGGCGAACTTATTGACCGAAGCCGGAGCAGATCGAATTTTGACAATGGATCTGCATGCCGCACAGATACAGGGATTTTTTGATATACCGCTGGACCATTTATATGCCAGTCGGTTATTTATTGATCATTTTAGTGAAAACCCAATTGAAAACCTGGTCGTAGTTTCTCCTGATGTGGGTAGTTTGAAGATGGCGCGATCGTATGCCAAACGACTAGGTGCAAGACTTGCTTTTATCGACAAACGGAGGCCCAAGCAAAATGTGGCTGAAGTCATGAATATTGTCGGAGAAGTTGAAGGTAAGAATGTGCTGATCGTTGATGATCTCATTGATACGGCTGGCACACTTACGAATGCAGCCTCTGCCCTTAAAGAACGCGGAGCGCTTAACATTACAGCAACATGTACCCACCCGATATTATCCGGGCCGGCGTACCAACGCATTGAAGATTCACCCATTGATCAATTACTGGTGACTGATACGGTACCGCTTCGTAAACCGTCAAGTAAAATTAAGGTTTTGAGCGTAGCAGGTATTTTTGCTGAAGCAATACAGCGTATCCACACCAATGATACTATAAGTGCACTTTTTGACGACTAAATTAGTAACCACAGAAACACGAACACACTGAAGTTTATTACCACACTCTTTGCATCTAAATGTTTTGTGCTTTCGTGGTAAAAAAATCAACAACATAGAATTATGACTACTCCAGAAGTTGTAGAGCTTGAAGGAAAAATTAGAGAAACAGGACGCAATGCCGCAAAAACGCTTCGGGATGCCATGCGCGTACCCGCTGTTTTATACGGTCCTAAAATAGATGAGAACGTTCACTTTTCTATTGATGAGCTTGAACTTGAAAAAATATTATCGGTAAGCAAGCGTCAAATCATCGAAATTACTATTGATGGTGAAACGTATGATACCCTGCTCAAAGAAGTAGAATTTCATCCACTAACTGATCGTCCGGTACATGTAGACTTTTATGGACTGGCAGAAGATCATGAAGTGACATTGAGTGTCCCTATTAAACTTGAAGGAACACCTGTTGGTGTTACTGAAGGTGGTGGACGTATCTTCCAACCTATGCATATTCTACGCATCCGTGTTACTCCTGACCTTATTCCGGGTGAATATTCTGTGGATGTTAGTGAGCTGGAAATTGGTGATAACCTCCACGTTCGTGACCTGGAGCTTGAAGGGATTATCCCGCTCGACGATCTCAGCAGAACGCTAGTTACCATTCGTCCTCCAAAATCCGAAGCTCTGCTTACCTCTTCTCTTATTTCCGAAGAGCCAAGCGAAGAAGAGCTCGAAGAAGGAGAATTGCCAGAAGGCGAAGAAGGAGAACTTGCAGAAGGCGAAGAAGCCGAAGGCGAGGAAGGCGAAGAAGGAGAAGAAGAAGCAACCGAATAACTTGCATAAAAACACTGACTTAACCAGCGTATCTGCTTTATGCCGTTAATTATTGGCTTGGGTAATCCCGGAAGTAAATACGCTGGCACTCGTCATAATATCGGATTTGAACTAATTGATACACTGGCACAATCGCTGTCAGTACGACTAGGGCCCGGCAAGGGCCCTTTTCATGTGGGAAAAGGAAATCATGCAGGGCAGCCCCTTTACCTCATTAAACCCACAACATACATGAACAACAGTGGCAAAGCCGTACAACAAGCAATTAACTGGTATAAAGAAGATATTGACCTCTGTTTGGTATGCTATGATGATTTGGCTTTAGATGTGGGAACGATACGTTTGCGTCCAAGTGGTGGCGCAGGCGGGCACAACGGAATAAAAGATATTATTCAACAACTGGGTACGAACGCTTTTCCGCGCTTACGAATCGGGATTGGAAATGACTTTCCAAAGGGACAACAAGTACAACATGTACTATCCTCTTTTACGGATGAGGAGCGCACCGTTCTTAACCCTACTTTGGATAAAGCTGTCGATGCAACCTTTTGTTTTATTCGAGAGGGCATCGAAGAGGCAATGAATAAGTTTAATTGATCAATTAATAACGCTTACAACTAACCAATAATTAATATGGATACCTTAATAACCTACTTAGTCCCCATAGCGGGAGTTCTGGGCTTATTATACACCCTTATAAAATCTTCATGGGTTTCTAAGCAAGATACCGGAACCGAAAAAATGGCCGAAATAAGCAGACACATTCAACGTGGTGCTATGGCTTTTCTTAAAGCAGAGTACAAAGTGCTTTCTATTTTTGTAATTTCTGTTGCTATTCTTCTCGGTGTCACTGCAAATGCTCAGACCTCTCACTGGCTCGTTTCTGTTTCATTTATTATTGGAGCCTTCTGTTCTGGTTTAGCAGGCTTTATTGGAATGCGTGTTGCTACTAAAGCAAATGTTCGCACTACCAACGCCGCTCGCGAAGGCCTCGGCAAAGGATTAAATATTGCTTTTGCCGGTGGTTCTGTAATGGGACTCGGCGTAGTTGGACTAGGTGTACTCGGACTTGGAGCCCTGTTTCTTTTCTTTGGAGATATGTTTGGAACAGGAACAGCTGCTGAAGTAAATAAAGTTTTAGCTGTTGTTACGGGCTTCTCTTTTGGTGCTTCTTCTATTGCACTTTTTGCACGTGTAGGTGGAGGTATTTATACCAAAGCAGCTGATGTAGGTGCTGACCTGGTAGGTAAAGTTGAAGCAGGGATTCCTGAAGATCACCCACTAAACCCTGCAACTATTGCAGACAATGTTGGTGATAATGTTGGTGATGTCGCCGGTATGGGAGCTGATCTTTTTGAATCATATGTCGGTTCTATTATTGGTTCTATGGTACTGGGCGCAGCATTTATGACAAATCCCGAATGGGCAGATAACTTCAATGGCCTATCTGCAGTACTGCTTCCCCTTGTATTAGCAGGCACCGGAATTATTACATCCATTATCGGTACATTCTTTGTACGCGTTAAAGAAGGCGGAAACCCACAAACTGCTCTTAATATTGGCGAGTTTGTTTCTGCCGTTATCATGCTAATTGCATCTTATATTCTTATCCACTGGATGCTACCTGCAAGCTGGACATTTAATGGTATTGAATACACTCCAAGCGGCGTATTCTGGGCTACAATCTTTGGACTTGCGGCAGGCCTGTTGATCGGACTTATTACCGAACATTACACAGGCACAGGTACAAGTCCTGTCAAATCTATTGTACGCCAGTCTTCTACCGGGGCTGCTACAAATATTATCGCCGGTTTAGGTGTGGGAATGATCTCTACTGCTATCCCCATCGTAATTATTGCTACTGCAATTATTGGCGCATATGAATTAGCCGGTCTATACGGTATTGCTATTGCTGCTGTTGGTATGCTTTCCAACACAGGTATTCAGCTGGCTGTTGATGCTTACGGTCCTATTTCAGATAACGCCGGCGGTATTGCCGAGATGTCTGAGCTTCCAAGTGAAGTTCGTGACCGCACTGATAAACTTGATGCCGTAGGAAATACTACTGCTGCTATCGGTAAAGGTTTTGCTATCGGTTCTGCTGCTCTTACTGCCCTGGCACTCTTTGCGGCTTTTATCACTTCATATAATGCTACGCACGAAGTAAGCCTTACAGGGATTGATATTACACAACCTACAGTAATGGCTGCACTCTTTATTGGAGCTATGCTTCCCTTCTTGTTCTCTGCGCTCTCTATGAACGCCGTAGGACGTGCTGCAATGTCAATGATTGAAGAAGTTCGTCGTCAGTTCAATGATATACCTGAACTGCGCGCCGGCCTTGATGCGATGAGCCGTAACGAAGGCGAGAAGCTTGAAAATTGGTCTGAAGAAGATCAAAAGATTTTCGAAACTGCCACTGGAAAAGCGGAATATGAAAAGTGTGTAGAAATCTCTACCACTGCATCGCTTCGAGAAATGGTTGCTCCGGGTCTATTAGCAGTAATTGTACCCGTCGCATTTGGCTTTATAGGTGGTCCTGAAATGCTTGGCGGCCTGCTTGCAGGTGTTACTGCATCAGGTGTACTAATGGCGCTCTTCCAGTCTAATGCTGGTGGTGCCTGGGACAATGCCAAGAAAATGATTGAAGAAGGTTTTGAACATAATGGAGAAACATTGTCCAAAGGGTCTGAAGCCCATAAAGCTGCTGTTGTAGGCGATACTGTGGGTGATCCTTTCAAGGATACCTCTGGACCTTCACTTAATATACTTATTAAGCTGATGTCCGTTGTTGCACTTGTTATTGCAACAATGATCTAAGCTTATACTTAAGACATTATTCCTCAAGCCCTGCACTTAATACTGCAGGGCTTTTTTTATAACCTTTTCACTTGTCATCCTGAACTCCATTCAAGATCTTTCTGTTTGTCAACAGTAATTGCAACCTCCCATTAGCTGTAGCTTTACCACCATGGATATTTTTAAACTATTCTTTAATCATGACCAACGACTTGATAAATTAGCTAAACGCAACGCCAACAAGTCGAAAGAAGAAGTTGAGGCTACGTTATCAGATTTTATGAAGCCTGACCTTACTTATTCCAAATTCTACCTTACCGGTACAAAACTCGAAGAGGAGCAGTTTGGGCTAAACAAAATCGAAAAATATCAAGACGTCCTTCAACAGTTGGATAACGCTTTTATCAACCGTTCTATTCATACTGCCGAAGGGAACTACCAGCGACTATCAGAAGCTATTGATAGTACAACAATTGGACAGGTTTTAATTATCAGTAGCAATCCTCAAAAAGAATACAACTTCGAGCTACTACAGCTTGATGAGGAATCAAACGTAGGCCATAAAAAAGAAGAGCTCAGCGAGATATTAAAAGATGAAGACTACGTAATCTATAAAGAACAAGCACATCATGGATTCGACTTACACCTGTTTTCTCTGGAAAATATATATCCCCTCCTGTTTACCCACTTAAAACCATTAGTAGATAACGCTTTCCGTTTTTTCAGTATCAATAGTAAAAGAATGGGATCAGAACGGCATTTCTACTTTGAGACCTGGACCTTAGGCAACCCACCGCATGGGGCTGAAGAAGTTTTCACAGATACTACAATTTAAACAGCTGAATCCTACCGTGTGCAAAGAAAAATTTAAACCCTCTGAAGGTCAGTTTACAATTAATCATTCTCCATTCTGCAAATAATGAGAAGCCTTGGGCTACTCTTGGGGTCAAAATCACTTCCCCGGTAATCCCCTTTTACATCTAAGATCTCTAGATCTCTTTTATTCATTTCACTTTTAAACCAGGGTAATCCATATAATTTTACTCGTTCAGAATAGGAACGCGGTTCATCAAGTCCCTGTCCTTCAAAAATAATATCTTTGTGGATAGCCCCATCCTCCACATATCGCTGGATACTATAATGAATATTATGAAACTCTCCCTGATCTTCAGGCCTATATTCCCGTTTTACTTTTTCTGCATTCAAATAGTCTAAAACAAACAGACCATCCGGGTTCAGCATTTTCACAACACTATCTAGAACTGATGCATTTTCATCATCATGCTCAAAATAACCGAAAGTGGTAAAAAGGTTCACAACGGCATCAAAAGTTTGATCCAGTGGCTCACGCATATCCCCCACTTCAAAAGAAACATTATCAAGTTCCAACTCTTCGGCTTTTTCCATAGCTGTTTCAATCGCTTGGGGAGACAGATCAATCCCCTTCACTCTATATCCTTTTTGAGCCAGATCTATTGAATGGCGACCGCGCCCACATCCCAAATCAAGAATAGTAGAACATTCATTATGCAAAAATTTTTCTTCTAAAAAACTGATTAGCTGTCGTGCTTCCTCTTCATCACGATTAGCATATAACTTTTCATATAATGGACTATCAAACCACTCTTCGAACCAACCCATGTAAATCTATTTCTATATTGAGCATTTACTGCACGGAATGAATCAAAATTACAGGATTATTGCAAACTTTTGCTTTTATCTTTCCTTAGGTTTTAATTATTTGTTCCTTAACAGTGTTAACCGATACAACCATATGGGATAACAAAATTAACCAAATCAACTACTATCAATACACATCAGAGCATCTTGCAAATACTCAGCAATTTCTGCTCTACTAAATTAATAACCAAATCTGGAGAATTTATGCGAAGATTCATAGCTACAATCTGTTTAATATTCTTATGTTCGGGATCTGCTCTCGCCAGCGGATTCTCAATATATGAAGCAAGTGTCCGTGCCAATGGTATGCTCGGCGCTTTTTCTGCTTACGCAGATCACGTTTCAACTATTTATTATAACCCAGCCGGTTTGGGTGGGATGGACGGCATACGGGTTAGCGGTGGAGCTACCATTATTGCTCCACGTTCAACGTTCCGTAACCTTTCTTCGCTGGCTCCCCGTGGAGAAAAAACCGTTATGGAAAAACAAAATTTCCTGGTTCCTAACTTTTACGGTTCTTACCAAATAACTGATAATCTTACGGCTGGTATCGGAGTTTATGCTCCTTTTGGACTGGGAACCAAATGGCCCTCTGACTGGGTTGGTCGCGGATCTGCTATTGAAACAAGTATTGAAACGCTTTTTATAAATCCATCTATCGGATATCAGTTGCCCGATTTCGGTATCGGAAAAATTAAAATCGGTGCTGGTTTACAGATCGCTGCACATGGAGAAGTAAAGCTGAAACGTGCCGTTACCTCTTTTACGCCCGAAGGAACCTTTATTTTAAATGGTGAACTCGAAAAGCCTGCATATGGCTTCAATGCTGGTCTTTTGTATGAACCGGTAGAAGATATAACCATCGGCTTTACCTATCGAAGTGAAGTCACTACAAAGTTCGAAGGAGATGCGACCTTTGAAAACCTTAATGTTGGATTCCCATCCGAGGCAAAAGGCGGTGCAGAAATCACCATGCCTTCCAGCTATGTTATTGCCCTCAATGTGAAGCCAATAGAGGGGCTTACCACTGAACTGGACTATGTTTGGTGGGGTTGGTCTAGCTATGATGAGTTAGCTATTAACTTTGACCAAAATATCCCTGCATTAGGCGGTAGTACCATTGTTAGTGAACGAAACTACAACGATTCATGGCAGCTTCGCTTTGGTGCAGAATATACGAAAGTAGGTATTGAAGGTCTTACCTTGAGAGGAGGAATTGCATACGATGAAAACCCCATTAAAGATCGCTATGTAGATCCCACTCTACCTGACTCTGACCGCTGGTTGTTTTCCGGTGGTGTGACATATAGCCTCACGGATTACCTGGCTATTGATGCCGCATATATCTTTATCCGTGCCAAACAGCGCGAGGTTACCAATACCCATGAAGGCGGTATTGATGGCGTTTATACAACCTATGCTAACCTGCCGAGTTTAGGCTTCACTCTGAATTTATAATAAAATGGGAATTCACGTCATGAATTATTTGATAACACATACCAAAAAACTATTATCGCTGGTTATACTACTGGCACTTCTCTCAAATTGTAAAGATTACAACGACCTCGACCCTGCTACTGATGATTCCGGAGATGCTGACTTTACCTCTTATGTAGCAGTAGGAAATAGTCTGACAGCGGGTTTTCAAAATAACGCGTTATATGAGTCCGCACAGAAATACTCTTTTCCCAACCTACTTGCTCGTCAGATGAATAAATCTGAAAGCTTTGAACAACCGTTGATTAGTAATCCGGGTATCGGTTCTGGGGGGCGAATAGAGTTAACGAGTCTCGATCCAGTAGCAACAACTCGTAATTCTAACCAGGGTGCTCCTATTAACCAAGATGACAAACCCTTTTCAAACCTTGGAGTTCCGGGAGCTGTTTTGGTTGACTACATGAATCCAAAAAATGCTGGAAATTTAAAAGAACGGGCTACCGATCAAACGAATCCGGCTTTTAATCCTTTCTATAGTCTTGTAATGGAACAAGCCGAACTTTCAAAGTCAGCTCCAAATCTCCATAACCAAGTGGCTAAGCAGAATCCAACCTTTATCACATTCTGGCTGGGTAATAACGATGTGCTTGGCTTTGTTACATCAGGAGGAGAAGGGCAATCGATTACACCAGCAGCCAACTTCACTAACCTGTATCAGGCCTCTGCTCAAGGCTTAGCAGCAACAGGCGCCAGTGTGATGGTATACACTATTCCGGATGTAACCAATATTCCTTTTGTCTTCTACCTCCGAACACAGCTAGAACAACAAGGAGCTATAACTTTTAACTCCAGTAGTCAAAGTTATCAGCTTGTCACCGAAAATGGTAATTTTGACATCTATATAGATGTAGACGGGAATGCTGAAGTAATGCGTAAAGACGATTTTCCACTTCTGAGTGCACAGTCATACTTTGCCAAAGTGCAAGCAGGCGAAGTACAACCTCCGGTTCAGCCGAGTACTGCTATCCCTGATGAATTGGTACTGGATGGCAATTTGGCGACTCAGGATCCCTCCGATTCTGAACTTGAACGAGCAGCAGCTGCTGTTGCCCAATACAATGGGACTATTGCTTCAGTTGCTTCAAACAATAACTTTGCGGTAGTTGATATAAACAAAATATTCAGTGATATCTTTACCACCTTTCAAAGCTCCCAAGGACAAATGGGATATCAGACAGATGGTTTAAATCTCCGGCCGGTCCCGGGTGAACTGTTCAGCTTTGATGGTATCCATCCAACAAATAGGGGAGCAGCTGTTATTGCCAACCAGTCAATTGAAGTTCTAAATAATGCGTACAACGCAAATTTGGATAAGATTGACGTAGCCAAAACTCCTGAAGGATTCCCAGTAGCAAACTAACCGCATATCTTCAGCTGACGACAAAAGCGGAGGGGGGTTATCCTCTCCGCTTTTTTTATGGGATAATGATTTCGAATCACACGAGGCAGTTTGTATCTTTTGCTGAAATTAAAATAACGTAAGCATGGATTTTAAGACGAAATTAAATAAGGCGGTAAACAGTAATAACTCCACGGTTTGTGTAGGGCTTGATCCCAATTTGGACCTACTTCCGGCTGAGTTAAATGGCATAATTGATCCGGCCGAAAGAGTTACTCAATTCTTAAAAACTGTAATTGATGTGACCCATGAGCACTGTGCGGCTTATAAACCAAATCTCGGTTTCTTTGAAGCACTCGGCGCTGATGGATGGGATACTTTTGAAGAAATAATAAACAATATTCCCGAAGACAAAGTCATTATTGCCGATGCCAAACGAGGCGATATAAGCTCTACAGCCGAACACTATTCAAAAGCATTTTTTGAGACCCTGGAGGTAGACGCTATTACTCTAAATCCCTTAATGGGCTTTGAAACCCTTGAACCTTTTCTGGATTACCCCAAAAAAGGCATCTATGTTCTAACGCTTACCTCGAATCCCGGGGCAAAAGATATTCTCTTACAACAACTGGACAGTGGCCAAACGCTATCCACTTTTATTGCCAAGAACCTTCATAAAAAACAACAAAACCATACCACTGCTGTCGGTATGGTGGTAGGAGCAACAAAGGCTACAGAACTGGATCCTGTGATCTCCCATTTCCAACAATCTCCATTACTTATTCCGGGGGTTGGTAAACAGGGCGGTTCTGTCAATGAACTTGCCAACGCCCTTGAAGCCCATACCGGAACTCCCCTGGTTAACTCAAGCAGAAGCATCATCTATGCCCGAAATGATTCAGAGGACTGGAAAAATGCCATAGGCAACGCTGCCTCAAACCTTAAAAAACGTTTAGCTCCAATAACCAACCGATATGTCTGAAAAGAGTAAAAAAACTGTAATTGTATATACCGATGGAGCATGCAGCGGAAACCCGGGACCAGGAGGCTGGGGTGCATTACTGCAATGGAATGGCGTTGAAAAAGAACTTACCGGCGGGGCTTCTAACACTACCAATAACCGAATGGAGATGCGCGCCGTTATTGAAGCACTTAAAGCGATTAACCAGCCATGCCATATAAAAATCCACAGTGACAGTGCTCTTATCGTAAATGCCTTTAAGAAGGGATGGATTGACAATTGGCAAAAAAGAGGATGGAAAACAGCCAGTAAAAAACCGGTGAAGAACAAAGATCTTTGGAAAAAAATGTTGGCAGCGATGAAACCTCACAAAGTAGAGTGGATTAAAGTAAAAGGGCATTCAGATAATGTTCGGAATAACCGTGTTGACCGTCTGGCGGTTGAGGCTTCTAAAAAATATCAATAACAGAGCTATATATTGTTAGGCAGTGCTAAATTATAATACTTTGGAAGATCAGTGCAGGGTTCAGCAAGAGATGGAGAACCTAGCTTTTATCTACTTCCTGTTACTCAAACTGGCAAACGGTTTTAACTCCATATCAGCATACATATTCCGCTCGGCCATCATAGCACCTGTTATGGCTATCATTGCTGCATTATCAGTACAATAAGCTAATTTCGGAATATACAAATCACATTCCACATCGTTGGCAAGTTTTTTTGCTTTTCGACGCAGCATCGAATTTGCAGAAACACCTCCCGCCAATACCACGCTATCGACACTGGTATTCTTAATAGCATTATCTAATTTTTTTACCAATACTTCGGTAATAGCATATGAAACGCTGGCACAAACATCGTCTAGGTGATCAGCTAAAAACTGCTCCCTATTCTCTTGATCTTCCAAGAAATATTTGACGGAGGTTTTTAAGCCAGAAAAACTAAACTCAAAATTATTATCTAACATCGCCTGCGGGAAATCATGAAAGCGCGGGTCCCCATTTTTCGACCGTTCATCAATCACCGGTCCCCCAGGGTATGGAAGACCAAGAATTTTACCGATCTTATCAAAAGCCTCGCCTGCAGCATCGTCCCTCGTTTCACCAAGTAGCTCATGTTCGAATGGACCTGACACATGAACAAGCTGAGTATGCCCTCCAGATACAGTAAGAGCTACAAAGGGATACTCTGGCTCCTCATCGATAAAATTAGCATAGATATGAGCATCCATATGGTTAACACCAACAAGCGGAATATCCTTTGAAAGGGATAATCCCTTTGCAAAACAGAGTCCTACCAGCAGCGATCCCATAAGGCCGGGCCCCTGAGTAACAGCAATTGCATCAACCTCCTCTATCTCTACGTTTGCCTCCTCCAGCGACTGCTGTACCGTTCGCCAAATCGTCTTGTGATGGGCGCGAGAAGCTAACTCCGGTACTACCCCGCCATACTGTTCGTGCACAGACTGAGAGGCAATAACATTCGATCTCATGCCCCCACCAGTGTAGACAGCAGCAGCGGTTTCATCACAAGAGGATTCAATACCTAGTATGGTCATCGTATTCTAATCTAACAAGGCTATCGTTAAAACAACTTTTAAAACTGATATCAGGCAATGTTTAACATGCGTTCGATCGGCAAGTGAGCCCGCTCGGCCAATTCTGCTTCAACTTTCACCTCATACTGCTCGTATTTCAGTGAGTCGTATAACTTCTCAAGCGTAATCATCTTCATGTATTCACATACCGCATTTTCATTGGCTGGATGGAATGTTTTACCTGGATTTTCTTTACGCATGCGATGTAAAATTCCGGTTTCGGTAGCAACCACAAACTCATCGGCATCCGACTCCTGGGCCCGATTTAGCATACCGCTTGTGGAATGAATATGACCATCTTCGCAATCAAAATACATTGCCGACTTCATCATGCAGGAAGTTGAGCAACCACATTCTGGATGAATCAACATCTCAGCTTCGGGATACTCTTCCTGCTTTTCAGAAAGATTCAACTCCCCGATCTTTTCGTGCACATGGCAAGCACCATCCCAAATATTGAGTTCCCGACCCGTAACCATCTCAATATATCCACCTAAAAACTTGTCGGGCAAGAATAAAATCTCTTTCTCTTCCGGTATGGTGTTAATCACATCTACCGCATTTGAAGAAGTACAACAATAGTCACACTCTGCTTTTACAGCAGCGGTTGTATTGATATAAGTAACCGTAACAGCATCGGGATGCTCTGCTTTCCAGGCACGCAACTGTTCCACTGTAATACTATCAGCGAGCGAACAACCCGCATCTAAATCCGGAATAAGCACCTGCTTATCCGGAGAAATAATGGATGCAGTTTCTGCCATAAAATGAACGCCACAAAAGACGATCATTTCAGCATCGGTATCTGCTGCCTGGTGAGAAAGTCCCAGAGAATCACCAATATAATCAGCGATATCCTGCACTTCGGGTACCATATAGTTATGGCCTAAAATTACAGCGTTCTTTTCTTCTTTCAGTTCTTTTATCCCATCAATTAACTCTTGGGTATTCATAATAACTATTCCGTTTTCATTCTATTTATAAATTTCTTGTATCTGCTGGCTTATATCAAAAGCGGAAACCGAATGGGTAAGAGCCCCAACAGAAACAAAATCAACGCCTGTAGAGGCTACCTCTTTAATAGTTTTTAGGGTAATATTACCGGACGCTTCGGTTGCTCCTTTTCCATCCACAAATTCCACTGCCTTTTTCATTGTAGCTATACTCATATTATCTAGCATAATGATATCTGCCCCAGCTGCTATTGCTTCTTCGACCTGTTCCAATGTCGTTGTTTCAACTTCAATACGTGCGTTAGAAACATTCTGTCGCACATTTTGAACGGCCTTTGTAATACTGCCGGCAGCAACTATATGATTATCTTTTATCATTGCTAAGTCAAAAAGTCCCATACGATGATTGGCACCACCCCCCGCAGTAACGGCCTCTTTATCTAACAAGCGTAGCCCCGGAACGGTTTTTCGTGTATCTAATACTTGCGTATCCAGATCAGCGATGGCCTCCACATATTTACGAGTCGTAGTGGCAATGCCCGACATTCTCTGGGCTATATTCAAGGCGATGCGTTCGGCGGTCAAAATAGCGCGGGCATTCCCCTTTATCGTCACAATAGACGTTTTCTTAGGTACTTTTTCGCCTTCATTGACATGGGAATTCCATTTAATATCAGGGTCCAACTTTTCAAATACGCGCCGGCCAACCTCAATACCGGCAACAACTCCTTCCTCTTTGGTGAACCAAATTGCCTCGGCTTTATAATCCTCATCAACAATAGAATCTGTAGTTATATCACCGCTGCGAATATCTTCTTCAAAAGCACGATCGATCAGCGCTTCTATCAACGCATGTTTAGTTTCAGCTTGTTCTTTATTCTTCATCTTATACCGAAAGGGATTTCATATTTTCTTTTTGATAGCGAATAGGAGATGAAGAAGATTGCATAGCCGGAAAATCACTCCGGGTATGAACGCCTCTGCTTTCTTCTCTTTCCAATGCAGAACGACTGATCAATTGGGCAAGTTTTATCATTCCCTTAGAACGCAAGGAGTAATACTCCTTATCATTTTCCAAGAGCTGATTTTCAAAAACTTTCAATTGGTCCAACGCCTCTTTTAACCCTTCTCTACTTCTTTCAATGCCAACATAGTTACTCAACAGTCCCGCAACATTTTGCTGTAATGCGGTAAACAATTCTTTGTTTTTGTCTTCTATCTCAAATTTTGACGACAGGGTCCCTTTATCACCTATAGTAATATCACTATCCTGTGAAGTTTCTACTGCTCGTTTACTAAATACCAAGCATTCCAGTAACGAATTACTGGCCAGTCTGTTAGCTCCATGTATACCTGTTGCCGCTACTTCACCACAAGCAAATAACCCTCCTACTGATGTGCGTGCATGTAAGTCTGTAGCGATACCTCCAATACAATAGTGGGCAGCAGGCGCCACCGGAATCCCTTCCGTACACAGATCAATGCCCTGCTCCTCAATGCGTTGTATCAAAGTTGGAAAATGAGTACCCAGTTCACCAATATCCAAATGGCGAACATCCAGGTATACATAATCGGATTCCTGCGCTTGTATCTGCTTTAAAATCTCTTGGGATACCACATCCCGTGGAGCTAATTCTTGTTGGGGATATGATGCCATGAAACGCTCACCCGATTTATTGTACAACCGGGCTCCTTCTCCGCGCACTGCTTCGCTAATTAAAAAGGTAGATCCGTCTCCGGCATAAAAAGCGGTAGGATGAAACTGCACGAATTCAAGATCGCGTAAGCTCGTTCCAGCATTATACCCCAGCCACAAACCATCGCCCGTTGAGGTATGAGGATTTGTGCTTCGCTGATAGAGCCCCGAATAGCCTCCGGTTGCTAATATTGTTACCGGACTTTCTATCGTTAACAGTTGATCTTGTTTATACAGATAAGCTTTTGCTCCCAAGCATTGGCTATTTCTGGTACACAATTCATAAGCAAAGGCGTGCTCAACAATCTCAATATTTGCCTGCTGCTTAACCAGCTCAGTAAAGAATTCCACCAACGCTTTGCCCGTAGCAGCTCCATTAGCGTGCAGTACCCGTCGATTTGAATGACCGCCCTCAAGTCCAAGTTCGATATTGCCATTTTCAGTATCAAAGGGCATTCCGAGATCTATAATCTCCTGTACCCGTTTGGCTCCCTCTTGGACAAGTATATCAACGGCTTGAGGATTACAGGTACCTCTGCCCGCCTCAAGCGTATCCTCTTTATGACTTTGATAGCTATCTTCATCGTTTAAGACAGCGGCAATCCCCCCTTGGGCCCAGTAACTGCTGCTGGCTTCAAGACTGGACTTTGTAATGAGAGTTACATTACCGTATTGACTGGCATGCCAGGCCGCATGTAGGCCGGCTGCACCACTGCCAATGATGAGGAAATCGGTTTTTGAGGTGTAACTGTTCACTGCTTGGGATAACTAAAATTCATTCAAATATAAGGCATTATATCCATCTCCCCTAACCTCCTTACTGGTTTAGTCTGCGGAGTGAAAAAATAACCGTAGCTATAGTTTTTTTAGTCGTTTTATTCAAAATATAACGACACAATAAGTCTGACTTAGCTAGCGACAATTAAAAAACAATGTCATAAAAAAAGCCCTCCATCATTCAGATGGAGGGCTTAATCCTAATTAGAAATCATTAGCAAATGATCACTCTTTATCTTCATCATCAACAACTTCGAAGTCTGCATCTACAGCATCTTCATCGTCGTCTTGCTCAGCACCAGCTTCGGCTGCCCCATTTGGAGCTCCCGCTCCGGCAGCGGCTCCAGCGGCAGCACCACCAGGTCCGGCAGCACCGGGTCCGGGTTGACCATCAGCAGCAGATTGATAGATCTCTTGTGAAGCTTCAGACCATGCATTATTGAGTTCTTCCATTGCATCATCCAGCTCATCTACCTTCTCTTGGTCGTGAAGCTCTTTCACTTTCTCAAGAGCTTCTTCGATCTTCTCTTTATTCTCATCAGAGATCTTGTCTTCATGTTCATCTAGCTGCTTGCGTGTTGAGAATACGAGGCTGTCCGCTTTGTTGAGCTTCTCTGCTCGCTTACGGATACGTTCGTCCTCTTCAGCATGCTCTTCAGCCGCTTCTTTCATTTTTTCGATCTCTTCTTCGGACAGTCCAGAAGAAGACTCAATGCGGATACTCTGTTCTTTTCCGGTTCCCTTATCTTTGGCACTAACATTCAGAACACCATCAGCATCAATATCAAAGCTTACCTCAATCTGAGGAACTCCGCGTGGTGCTGGTGGAATACCATCCAAGTGAAAACGTCCCAAGGTGCGGTTATCTTGTGCTTTCGCACGCTCACCCTGCAGTACGTGAATTTCTACACTGGTCTGGTTATCAGCAGCGGTAGAAAAGGTCTCGGTCTTACTTGTTGGGATAGTAGTATTTGCTTCGATAAGCTGTGTTGATACACCGCCCAAAGTTTCAATACCGAGAGACAGTGGCGTAACATCGAGTAGTACTACATCATCAACATCACCAGACATTACACCACCCTGTATCGCAGCTCCAACAGCAACTACTTCATCAGGGTTAACACCTTTACTAGGATCTTTGCCAAAGAATTCTTTTACAACTTCCTGAATTTTTGGAATTCGTGTAGATCCACCGACCAAGATAACCTGATCAATATCATTCTTGGTCATTTCAGCATCGCCCAATGCTTTCTTGCATGGATCGATAGTTTTCTGAACCAAGTCATCAATCAGCTTTTCAAATTGCGAACGGCTGACATCAATGTTCAAATGCTTAGGTCCAGAATCAGTAGCTGTAATAAATGGCAGATTCACATTCGTTTTCTGCGAACTGGACAGCTCAATTTTTGCCTTTTCAGCAGCATCTTTCAAGCGCTGCATTGCCATTGGGTCTTCACGAAGATCAATACCTTCATCTTTTTTGAACTCTTTTGCCAGGTGATCAATCAATCGAGAGTCAAAGTCATCACCACCGAGGTGGGTATCACCGCTTGTGGATCGTACTTCAAATACACCATCACCAAGCTCAAGAATAGAAATATCAAATGTACCGCCACCAAGGTCATACACTGCTATCGTTTGGTCTTGGTCTTTCTTATCAAGACCATATGCCAGAGAAGCAGCAGTTGGCTCGTTTATAATACGTTTAACATCAATCCCTGCAATTTCACCAGCTTCTTGTGTTGCTTTACGCTGTGCATCATTAAAGTATGCAGGTACGGTAATTACTGCTTCTTCAACATCTTCGCCCAAATACTCTTCGGCGGTTTGCTTCATCTTTTGAAGCACCATCGCAGAAATTTCCTGAGGGGCATATTTACGATCTTCTATCTGAACACGAGCAGTATCATCATCGCCTTTTACAATCTCATAAGAAGCCTGGTGCGTCTCTTCTTCAACCTCATTATACAGACGCCCCATAAAACGCTTAATAGATGAAATCGTTTTTTCAGGATTCGTTATTGCTTGTCGTTTCGCGGGTGCCCCAACAAGGCGTTCACCGTCTTTAGAAAAAGCCACAACCGATGGGGTTGTTCGGCCTCCTTCAGAGTTCTGAATCACCGTAGGCTCATTACCTTCCATAACGGCAACGCAGGAGTTGGTAGTACCCAAGTCAATTCCTATAATCTTTCCCATAGTAGTTATTTGTTCTTTTTTATTAGTTATTTAATTCTTTGTGCAATTTCTTACAAACCTGCCATCCCGAACTTGTTTCGGGATCTATCAGATGCTGAAACAATTTCAGCATGACAAGTAATTAATTATTTAATTGGTATCGATTGTGCATCGTTAAGCACTTCTGATTTAGGCATTGTTATTGTCAATACGCCATTACGAAACAGGGCATCTGTTTCGGCAGCATTAACATTTTCCGGCAGAGCAAATGAGCGAGAAAAAACACCCGTCGAGCGCTCTTGGCGACGAAACACCTCTTCATCATCTAATTCAGTGACTCGTTCACCTTTCACCGTCAAAACATGCTCTTTCAGTGCGATATTAATTTCTTTCTTTGACAGACCCGGAAGATCTAGCTTAATGACAAACTCTTCATCGCTTTCAATGATATCACATGCCGGAGCAAAATCATGGCCTTTATCTTCTAAAGGCACAATTCGTTCTACAAAGTCTTGTATATCTTTACCCAGCTTTGTTAACTGTTTTTCAATATCAATTGCGAAATCATTCATAGATCCACTGGTCTAATTCAAGTTCACTATTGTATGAGCAATGACAATGCCAAGTTTTAAAGGTGGGATATATTTATGACGTATTGGCATTAATACGTCAGTACCGAATAGTAATTGTCAGATTTGCGTAACCAGAGATCAATTCGTCAGTGTTCCGAGGTCTTCCCAAAAGGCAGGGTACGAAATGGCAGTACAACCGGCATCCAAAACTTGGGATTTATCCTCTGCCATCATACTCAATACGGCTGCAGACATTGCAATCCGGTGATCATCAAAACTGCTATATAACGAAGCCTTCGGCACAAAATCGGGATCCCCTTTTATCTGCAGCCCATCCTCATATTCCGTAAAATCAGCCCCGGCTTTCCCCAACACATCTGCCATAGCTGTAAGGCGATCAGTTTCTTTATGTCGTAATTCACCGGCTCCTGAAATACGAGATACACCATCAGCAAATACCATAGCAACCGCTAAAATAGGTATCTCATCGATACAGTTGGGCACCACCTCTTCAGTAATATGAATCGGTTCTAGCTTTGAACTCGAGATCGACAAATCTCCTACGGGTTCTGCTCCCTCACTACTCTCATTCGTAATCGTGACAGTAGCTCCCATACTTTTTAAGATATCCAGCGCTCCCGTCCGGCTGGGATTGAGCCCAACTTTGGGCAAGTTTATTTCTGAGTCCGGATGTATGGCGGCAGCTACCATCCAGAAGGCAGCTGCTGAAAAATCGTTCGGGATACGATAAGACTGCTCAGGAATCACAGCCTCACGGGAAGAACGGATAATCTTATTTTCATCTCTTTCTTCAATATTCAAATTTAACAGGCGCTCGGTATGGTCGCGACTGGGCAATGTTTCTATTACTTCGGTCTCACCATCTCCAAATAGGCCGGCCAGTAACACGCATGATTTAAGCTGGGCACTGGCAATAGGTAGCGGAAAATGCAACGGCTTTATAGGTCCATTCCGATGAATTTCCAAAGGCGCATAGTCACCATCACGCGCTTCAATAGTTATACCCATTTTAGTGAGCGGGTCTATTATGCGTTTCATAGTGCGGGCAGACAGGGATTCATCACCGATAAGGCGCGCTGATACTCCCGATCCCCCAATAATACCACTTAACAAACGCATTGTAGTACCCGAATTCCCACAATCCAGCTCCTTTGCAGAAGCTTGCAACCCCTCGCGACCTACTCCTTTTATCTCAATAGTGTTATCCTCCTGCTCACGAATAGATACCCCCAATTTCCTCATACAATCCAGCGTACTATGTGGATCGGCAGCAGTCGAAAAGTTACTTATCGTAGAAATTCCCTCATACAAAGCGGCAAACATCGCAGAACGATGGGAAATTGATTTATCAGCTGGTAAGTTAAGTGTTCCTTTTAATACTTTCGCAGGTGTAACGTCTTGCTTCATTGCTTAAGATCGATCCAGTAAACGTTGAGCTTCTTGTGATTGTGGGGTATCAGGATAATCTTCAACCAGTTTTTGGAGTGCTGATCGGGCCTCACCGCGCTGCCCCAGCTGAATATAACATTTTGCTTTACCAAGTAACGACTTCGCTACCCAGCCATCAAAAGCCTGGTACAAAACATTAACATTAGAATACGCTTTTATTGCGGCTTCATAGGACTTTTGCAGATGGTTTACCCGTCCTAATAGGTATTGGGCTTCTGCTCCAACTTCCGTTGTATTTGACTCCGCAACCAGACTTAAAAGATCTTTGGCCTGCTCATAGTTTTCTTTTTGTAATGCCACCTTTGCCATCCCCACTTTGGCCGGAGCATATTCTGGGTTATTATTCAGCGCCACCTGGTAGTGCTTCCCTGCTTGATCAATATTATTCATGACAAGCTGAGCGTTGCCCATGCCGATTAAGGCTTCTTGGCGATACTGGCTACCTTCTTTGGCAAGCTGCTCAAAATAATCAACCGATTCTTGGTAATTCCCCTGGCTGTAGGCAATTCGTCCCAAAGAAGCTAGCGATGGGGCCGCACGTTCTGAATTGGGAAAATCTGAGACAATCGTACGATATTCCTGAACTGCTTTTTCAACTTTATTGGTCTGCTCATAAGCATTTGCCAGGTTAAAGTGAGCATCCGGCTGCAATTCTCTATTATTGGTAATACGTAAGTACTGCTGAAACTCTTTAATTGCTCCTCTATAATCCCCCGTTTGCATACGGTTATCAGCTTGCCTGAAACGCAAACGGTCGGCCATTGAAGTTTGGGGATGTTCTGCCAGGAAATCTTCCAGTACTGCAGAGCTGGAATCTGCTTTTCCGCTCGACATCTGTGCATACTGAATACCGTTTACAGCCTCAATGATATACTCACTCCGGGGATATTTTTCCATCACTTTTTTATAAGCATCGATAGCTTTTTCGTATTCTCCGGCATTATAGTATGTGTCTCCGATATTATACTGCGAGCGAGCGGCCCAACTCGTATTGGGGTATTTGTTTATTACGGTCTGAAATTCTTCTACTGCTTGGGTATAGTTACCGGTATTCAGATATATATAAGCAATATTATATTGGGCTTGCTCTCGTAAACGACTATAGGGATAAATTCGAAGAAAACGGCGAAAAGTCGTTACAGCCTCATATGTTTGTTCATTACGGTAATGACTATTGGCAATTTGGAACATCGCGTAATCTCCACCGGGCTCGGCTCCTATGGCTTGCTGGTAATATTGGATAGCATTCTCATAATCACTAATGGCGTAGTAGGAGTCTCCAACACGTAGTTGCGTATCGGTATCATAGGGATACAGGGCTACTTCCGGTGCTTCATACTTATTTTTGAACCGAACAAATGGTTCTATCGCCTTTTCGTAACTCCCCATCTTAAAGTAGCTCCATCCCAAGGAGTAGTTTGCCGGACCAACAAGCTTATGGTTGGGATAACGTTGAATAAATTTCGCAAATTGTGCGCTGGCAGGCCCATAATCATCCAAGTGATAATAAGCATCAGCACTCCAAAAAAGAGCTTCTTTCCCTAATTTTGATTCCGGATATTTTTCATTTATTGATTGAAAAACAGGTTGTGCCTGCTTGTAAGCCTGGTTGCTATATTGGACCCAAGCTTTTTGAAATTGGGCTTGTCGCTTTACAACGGGAGATACGTCGGTCACCTTTTCAGCTTCGTTAAAAGCCTGTATCGCTCGTGTATATTCTTGGTTAGCAAAATAGGCTTCTCCCAACAGGGTATAAACTTTTCCCTTCCACTCCAGTTTTCCATCACTGCGAACCAACGGTAATAACACCTCAATAGCTTCACTGTAACGCCCTACTTCATACGCTGTAATGGCCCATTCGTAATAAGCTTCTTCGACCCACAACCCTTTTTCAAACCGTTCACCGAAAGAACGAAAAGTCTCAATCGCTTCGCGGTAACGAGAACCTAATTTTTCATTTACAGCTTTATAGTACAGTCCTTTGCGTGCAAGTTCATCATTTCCTTTTGCAGCTTTCCCAAACTCTTCTGCTGCCCAGTGATAGATCTCTTGTTTATGATAAACCCAGCCTAAACCATAATGTGCCGCTCGTACTTTATCAGTCCCCTTTGTTCGATTGATATACTGTTTATAATAGGTAGATGCATTATCAAATTGATTCAAATAATTATAACTTTCTGCTATTAATAAAACAGCCTTTGTTTCCCGTTCTTCATCCAAGTGGGGAATAGCATTTTTAAAGGCTTCAATAGCTTCTTGATAACGTCCCTGCTGGTAGTACGACTCACCAAGAGCGGTACCTATACGGCGTGTCATCTCATCACGAGGATATCGCTCTTTAAGTAACTCAAATGCTACCGTTGAGGAATCATATTTATTTTCACTCAGATATAATCTGCCACGTGAATACAAAGCTTTGGGAGCCCAGTCAGAGTCAGGATATTTATCTGCCAATGTGAGAAAGTAGGCTCGGGCCTGACTATTATCATTATTGGCGGCAGCAGCTTCTCCCATCCAATAGTAAGTGCGGGGCGCATTCTTATTATTTAATCCAAGCTGTACAGCCCGATCATAAAAGTGTATTGCTTCATTATACTTTTTCTGTTCTTCTGCGCGCTGTGCCATTTCAAATAATAGCTTTGACGAGAATAGGCTATAGGGATAACGATCAATATAAGTCTCATAATATGAGAGCGTATTGACCGAATCAATTTTTGACTTGGCTCGAGCTAAATAAAAACCAGCGGAGGCTTGCAGACTATGTTGAGAGTGATTAGCAATAAAATGATTTAATTCCTCAATGGCCTCCTCATATAATCCCTTATCAAAAAGGGTAATACCTTGTTGGTAGTTTTCAGTATCGGGAGATTGAATCTCCTGAGCCTGTAATGGGATAACAGTGAAAACGAAGACAAATAGGAGCAGACAAAGAGTGACACGCTTATGTAACATCAGGTAGAAAAACAGTTTGCATTTCAGTTATTACTGAATATATCAAGAATTGTCTTTTTGTTCCGAAAAAAAAGAAAGGATACGGTTATAATCAGCACTCTTTACATATCGATATACTTAAGTAATTCATCAGCCCGGTTCTCCAGATCTTCGCCAAAAACAGTACTTTTTGATTCAGCAAGTACAGTATACTCATATCGACGAAGAGCTGCCACAACACGAGACACATCTTTAATATTTAACTTGAAGGAGACTTCAAAATTTTGATCTCCTTTGCTAGGGGTTTCCACTGTTACCCCCAAGATCTTAGCACCCTCAGTCTCTATAATTTGCACAATTTCAGAAATAGAAAAGTTAATTCTGCTAAGTTCAACAGTAATAACAGATCCAAAAGAAGCAAGATTAAGCATTCGAGAGAGTGACTCAAGAACTTGATCTTTGGTAAGAACTCCCAGATATGTCCATTCCTCATCAACAACAGGTAACAGGCGGAGTTCATGTTGCAACATTAACCGAGCTGCCTCAAAAATATGCTGTCCCTGATATATTTTTACCGCCTCATCTAACTCCAAATCCGAAACAAGCGTTTTATCTGAGGCCTTCTCAATCTGTCTGCGATCTACTTGTCCAATCAGTTTTTGGGTAACTTGGTTAACAACAGGCAGCATATCGTAATGCTCCTGATCCAAACGCTTCTTTACCGTGATAACATGATCACCGCCTTCTAGCGGTTTAAACTCTTGTTCTACTATGGATTTATTAGCCAACATAGTTTTATTCTTTAAGGATTCACCTATATAACTGACTCTGCTGTATCAATATTATCCAGCAACGTTTCCAGGCGCATTAGATCAGGCTTAGCAATACTAAAAGTAAGTTCAACATCTGACCCTACATACTTTTTCTCCATAATATTAGCTTCACGATGTAAAAATGCGACTCCTTCATACTTGGCCACCGGAATCTTCATAGTCTTTGTAACGAAATCTTCTTCAATAAGTTCCTTGATTTCGTTTTCAAGCTTACCCAAACCAATACTCCGTTCTGCAGAAACAAAAACTGCATCGGGATATGCGTGTCGAAGTTCTGCTATCTGGTGCGAATCCAATAGGTCAACCTTGTTAAAAACCAATAAATTCTTCTTGTCGTCTACCTCCATATCTTCCAGTGTTTCTTCTACTACATCGATATAATCTTGAATCATCCTGGCAGAAGCATCTACTACATGAAGTAAGATATCGCATTCACGAACTTCATCAAGCGTAGATTTAAAGCTTTCGATAAGATCGTGAGGTAACTTTCGTATAAAACCTACTGTATCTGATAACAAGATATCATGATTTCCAATCTCATATTGACGAACAGTAGAGTCAAGCGTAGCAAACAATCTATTTTCAGCTAACACTTCAGTCTCTGTAAGTGCATTCATCAGCGTAGACTTACCAGCGTTGGTGTACCCAACCAAAGAGACGCGATTTTTATCAGAACGTCCCTTCCGTTGCGTCTGACGCTGTTGGTCAATTTTTTCTAACTTTTCTTTCAGTGTAGCAATCCGTTTATCAATCATACGACGGTCCATCTCGATCTGTGATTCACCAGGACCTCGTGTCCCAATACCACCTTGCTGACGGGATAAGTGAGTCCAAAAGCGGGTTAGTCGTGGTAATAAATATTGTAATTGTGCCAGCTCGACCTGTGTTTTAGCCGCTGCTGTTTTAGCACGTGAGGCAAAAATATCCAAAATAAGACCGCTACGATCCAGCACTTTGGCCTTGGTTCCCTTTTCAATATTACGAATCTGTGTAGGCGAAAGATCATCATCAAAAATGAGGGTCTCGATATTTTTTTCGCCTGCCATTCGTTTGAGCTCCCGCAGTTTACCCGAACCAACGTAGGTCGAAGCATCAGGATGCATCCTATTCTGTAGTACTTTATCTACGGTAATACCACCAGCTGTATAAGTTAACAGTTCAAGTTCATCTAAATATTCTTCAGCCAATACTCGTGGTGTATCAGGACCATAAACTGTTACTAGTAATGCCCGCTCTTGGGCTATATCTGAATTTTGTATCTCTTCGAACAAATGACTACTGGTAAAAAATTAAAATTATTCGATCACAACAGCTATTCGAACTGCTCTACGTTAATATCTCCTTTCATATAACAACGAATACGTCGTCCGAGTTTATGAGAAATCAATTTTTGGAAAGATTCTCTTTTGTTATGCGGTACATCAAGCTCTAAACGGATCAGATTATATTGATCATCCTTTTCTTGGTGACCATAAATGAAGATATATCGTGTTTTATCCTCAATTTCTTTTTCTACAAAATCTCTGATCTGATGCCATGCTACCGTTTGAGAGGGTCTATTTACGTTTTTAACAATGCCGTGATCCGTAATAAATCGCTTTGTTACCAGGTAGCTGGTTGTAAACCAACAAAGGCCCAGCCACATATAAAAGCCTGCTGCAATCATTTCTGGTAGTTCAGCTCGGTATGCCGCAATACTACCTACCATGAGACCTGATATCAAAAACAAGGTTGAAAATAAGGGAAAACCGTACATTTTGCCAGTCTTCCAACTTAACCTCACATTACGTAATCGTAATACATTAACTAAGGCAGATGTCGCTAATACTGCTGACCCAAAAGTAATGGGAACCAGTATAAACCAAAGTACGATATTTTCGCTGAGTTGTATCATATAATCTTAAGATACGGATTCTGCTTTATATATCCGCGAGACAACTGTCTCTGTAATTAAAAAAAGCAAAGCTAGCCAAATAAACCAGTTCCATATTTCTTTACCGAACATACTGGCACTCAACTTTTCATCGAGCTCTTCTGCCGACCACTGCCCGGCTTCAATTCCTTTATTGACACTCAAGGCATTAGCAGCAAACATTTCTTGCCACGCCGTGTTTTCTAACGAACCAAAACGTGATTCAAGTATACTTTGATTTACTGCAATTTTAAATATATCCTCACCTGCTTCCACTGTAAGTATTCCGGGCTCCCATTCTTCGGCGCTGTATAAAATATGCAGCCCGGAAGCAGACTGCTCTACCTCCGGTTTATATTCCGACTTGTTAAGTACCAATCGAACATCCGCAGTTGGTAGTAGCTGTTTCCATTGAAACTTTTTTCCCAACTCATGTCTTTGTAAACCAGCCTTTTCTGATGAAGAGGCATAGAGTACTGTTCGGTAGTAAAAAGGTGCAAAAAATGGATTAACCGACAAATTTGACCAGCCGGCATCGGTTCCCAATGCTGATACCAGGAATACCCCTTCTCCAAACGGCTGCTCTGTTAACAAAGGATCATTATTTTTTGCTTCCAGAATATCGATAGAAGCTGTATTAGCAGGGTTTCGATAGCGATAATAGTAATAAAGAGAGGGCAGCTTAATATTTATATCCTCTTCCTCTTTTGTAGCGAAAATATTCTCTAGTACGGGATGCCCCTTTTCAATCTCACCCATCTTTATAACTTGTTCAAATGAACCATACTCACCAATAATATTCGTGAACTTTCCGGCATTAAAAATAGATAAAAAGCGATTGTAGTTCTCAAGAGCTCCTTTCTCAGATGGAAAAAATAACATTCCATTTCCCTCCTGTACATAGCGCTGCATACCCTGAAACCAGTAGTCTGGCACTTCTTCTACACCATCTAAAATTATGGCATCATAAGAAGACCACTCAGAAGGATTAACGTCACTCGGTTGTTGTTCATTAAATGAAATTTGCGCACGAGACTCTTGGGCGGCTTCCAATACAGATCGTATTTGAGAAGTATAGGCCGCAGCTTTGTTTTTATCTTTGATAATTAAGACTGAACGTTCTTTAGGAATTCTGACTGCAAAATATCGACGATTATCATAATCAACCTCATCCCCTTCAATGATAATACGACCAGTTAAACTGCCTGTTTTTTCAGGAACTGTTTGAAATAGAAATTCTTTCACCTCTCCCGGCTTCAGCGTCACTTCATACTGTCCCAAAAAATCTCCTTCTACTTCAAGAGAAACAAATTGGTTAGCTACTGCTGCATCACCTACATTTTCTACATCTACAGCAAGTGTGATGGGCGTATCACGACTGATCATTTGATTTTTTAATGATATAGAAGAAACAGCTAAATTTTGTTGCTTCCCTTGATCTAAATTAATGGGTTGTACCGTTACCTGCTTCCGAGCATTCTCTGTACTTTCGATGTCGAGATCTTTCAAATCATTGAGCTGACTTTTTTGCCCATCAGATATCACATACATTATTGCCTGTTGCTGCGGTGCACCCTGCAACTGCTGATAGGCTTTTAAAAAACGTTCTTTCGTATAATGTCCGGTATTTCGAACTTTAATATCAGTAATCTTCTCAGCTGCGTTATTGGATCCTAATAAACGTTCTTGTGTAGTAGCGTCACCATTAGTAGTAACAATATAAAATTTATCATCAGAGTTTGCGTTTTGTATAATACGTGTAGCTACCTTTTTTGCTTGTTCAATAAGTGGTCCACTACTACCGATTCGATTCATACTGGCACTATTATCTATCATAATAGCTACTACTTTGGGCTCAACGGAACTAGTTGGGCCTAATAGTGTTGGAGGAACAAAGGGACGTGCTAAAGCAATTGCTAAAAATAGTAGTGCAAGTACCCTTAGGGCCATTAACAGATACTGCTTAATGCGTATTCGACGGATGGTGGTCTTACGGAGTTCATTAAAAAAAGAAAGCGTCGAAAATGAGACCTTCTGCGGACGCCGAAGATTAATTAGATGAATGATAACCGGTATGGCAACAGCTAATAATCCGAATAAGAAAAATGGACTTAAAAAGTTCATTTACATCAAAAATTGTTACTTTTGGGCGGGTTGTTCCCAACTTTATTTAAACACCTTTAAGCTATAAAATTAACAGCGATTAAGTAATAATATTACTGAGAAATTCACCTATTCATGAAACACTTGAAATTTTCGGGCCTTATACTGCTCCTGATCACCTTATTATCAGCATGTTCTTCTATTCCAGATCAGCCTTGGTCTGATGCGGTCCCCCAAAAGACCCCCTTTGTTATTATGCCGGCTGAAGGTGCTACTCTTAATTCAGTCTTAGCCTCCTCCTATACCCCTTTCTTGGATGATATAACTTCTTCCGCAAATCAACTATTATCTCGGATAGATTCTACTGCTGCTCAATCGATCCCTCTACAAGCCATCTTACTTTATACAGGCACAAGCAATCAGCTTGAAACTGTCTGGATGGCCAAGACTTCACCCAATGTTTTAAACAAACTAACAGATCATTTCCACGAGCGTTTTTCACAAAATGAATATTATTTTCAGGGTGTCACCATCCATAAACTTAACTTGCAGGAACGTATCCTCTTTGCAGCTCAAATGCATGAACACCTGTTGATTTCAGAGTCAAGCCTTGGTATTGAAGATGCTATTCGTGCATACCTGGGCAACATACCACGTGCTGATTTATCAGGCCTATCCCTATCTCCGGGTAATATTATAATGAATACCCCATCACTGGATCAGTGGATTAAACAGCTTACTTCAGTTACCTATCGGCCTCAAATCAAAAATGCATTAAAAGGCACTAAACCCTCTATACTTTCTGTAAATAATCAGAACGATGGAACAAAAGAAGTTGACTTTTCTGGAGCAATTCCTCTATCTGAAAATATGCCAACAGATCTGGTGGCCTCATTTTCCAGTGTCAATGCTCCTATTTCTCTTGACCGCTATATTTCAACTAATGCCGCAGCATTTGGTCTTTTTCGCCTCACGCCCAGAATAGTACCTCCCTCCAGCATAACAAACCCAACGAAAACGGATTCCGTCTTGCTGGCTGATCAATACCGGTATACAGACCTAGCTCAAACGCTCAATCCTGAGTTTGCTTTGGTAACGTATGCACAATCGGGCTTCTTATCTACCGGGGAACACCTTTTTATACGCAGAGTATCAGACTCAAAAAAACTACGAAACCAACTGCAAAAACTAGCTGCAGATAACCTTATTCAACGAAGAGATAACACCTTTTTTGTTCAGAGCTCAACGATAGCAAAGCTCATTGGTAGTAATCTCTGTTCTTTTAGTGATTTTTACTTAGATGTCACAGGGAACGCTGTTGTAATTTCCAAGCGAAAGGGATTGGTGGAGATGGTATCATCAGACCGAAACCGTCGCAGGACCATGTATTATGAACAACAGTTCCGAGATATAAAGGATGAATTACCAAAAGAAATAAGCGGGTTATTTGTTGCTGGCCAAGATTTCTACCCATTTATAGAGCCCTTTTTAGCTCCTGATAATTACGTAGATGCAATGACTTCAAAATTTGATCTTCTTACGGCTTCTACTACACTCGATAAAAATAACAGGAAACTCTCTTTTAATGTAAAGACCTATCAAACGGAGGACCGAAGTGCGCCCTACCGTGAAAAATGGATTTTCCCAACCGGGGCTGAGCTTTCGGGAAATCCTATAATGGCTGATATCGGGGGAAGCAGCCAAGAGGAGATTATTTTCGCTACAAAGTCAGGTAACCTTTATGCCCTTGCTGCCGATGGCACAGTAGTCATGCAGGCAAATACAGATTCTGATGAACCTTTGGGCTCTCCGGTTGTCTACGACTGGTATTCGACCAACCAAAACGTAATTCTTATTGCAGCAGGCGATAAGGTATATGGATGGAATGATAATGGCCAACCATTGCCTAAATTCCCATTTAAGCTCAGTGAGCCAATCACCTCTCCTTTACAGGTAGAAGATATAGATCGTAATGGCTTGCCAAATGCTGTTGTCGCCACTGCTGATCGTAAGCTTCATGCGCTAAACGGTCGCGGCAAAAATCTTAGTGGATGGCCTGTAACCGCTAATGCAAAAATCCATAGTAAACCAATTGTTAAAGAATATCGCGGAACGCTCTCCACATTAGCATTTTCAGAAAATGCGATTCATGTTTGGACGGCAGACGGAAATCAACGGTCTGGATTTCCCAAATTTATTAATGCTTCACTCAACGGTTCGCCTCTGATCCATAAAAACCACATTCTTGCCAATGCAGCCGATGGATACCTATATGCTGTTGGTCCCAACAAGTTATTTGCCGATTCATTGAATGTACTCGAGACTAACTCGGAATCTTCAGATATCGAAGCTGTTTATGCATCAAACGGTGCCCTTGTGGGTACACCATCTGTTCATAACCTAACAGTGAACACCCAAAACCAGAAGTATCGAGAAAACATGATACTAACAATGAGTAAAAATGGATCTGTTTTCTTACTTAACACCAATGGACAGCTCCGATTTACTCAAAATATGGGCCAACCGGCCGCCCCATCCTTTTCTCCTTCTGTCACTGATTTAAACAATGATAATCTTGATGAGATTATAGCTCTGGCTAATTTCGGAAGATTGTATGTTTGGGAAACGTATAGCGGAGAACGGATCTACTCTGTTCCAACATCAGCCATGTCTAATCCTATAATAACTGATATCGATGGCGACGGTTATAAGGAGCTCATCGCCCAAACCCGGGAAGGACTCCGATGTTGGACTATATTTGGCAAGGAACAGTAATCATTTCACCAAATTGATATAACTAACAGTCTTCAAAAGTCAATTAAAAAGATGCTCACCAAAGCTGGCATCCTATTTCATTATGAATAGGTGTTGATTGAGACGAACTACCGTTTATTCTGATATCCGACTCAGGATAAAAATAGCAGTGTGGATATCTCTCCCAAATAATTAGGTCGCAACCATTTTATAATACATCAGCCAGGGCTTCCTGTAGATGGGAAAACCGAAACTCAAAACCATGTTGCTGCAACTTTTTAGGTTGCAGGCGTTTACTCGTTAAAATCGGTTCTGCTGCCTCACCCAGTACCAGTTTTAATACTGATCCCGGCACTCTAAATAGTGATGGGCGATTGAGTTGGGCAGCTAATTCATTGGCAAATGTTCGCATTGTAACCGGATTGGGACTCGATAAATTATAAGGGCCGGCAAAATCTTCGTTATGAATTGCAAAAACGATCCCTCTGCATAAATCATACATATGAACCCAGGGGAAAAATTGGCTTCCACTACCAATAGGACCACCAACAAATAGTTTAAAGGGAAGTAACATCTGCTCCAAGGCTCCTCCATCCTTTTCAAGGACTACCGCTATGCGTGGAATAGCCAACCGAACATTTAAAGCCGTAACCGGTTCTGCAGCTTTTTCCCAATCCACACAAACATTGGCTAAAAAACTGTCTCCCGGCTCCTCGGTTTCATCCAAGACGTTGTTTCCACGTCCCCCATAAAAATCTGCACCTGAAGCAGAAATCATCACAGAAGGACGATTATTGGCTTGTTCTATAGCACTTACAATTTGAGTGGTCGTATCAATTCTACTGGAGTATATTTTTTCTTTTACTTCCTTGGTCCACCGCTGTCCAAATATTGAGGAACCCGCCAGGTTCACCACCGCATCAGCCTTTTCCATTTCAGCTGCAAGGTTGTCATCCCAAGAGACAAATCGCTGGTTTTTCGCCTTTTCCTGTTCATACTCCTCCGGCCTGCGCGTAACTATTGTCAGCAGATGTCCTTCTCGAAGGAGCATATCCCGCAGGTAACTTCCTATAAAGCCAGTAGCACCGGATAAAAATATGTTCATAAATTTTATTCCTTTTTTTGGTAGCTATCAATTACATTAATAAGCGACTAATCATTCCAGAGTAAAGGTAATAATGATGAACCAAAAATATCGACGTTATTCCATATTAACCATAAGAATTATTTTAGGATTACTATTCCTGATTTCGGGGGTGGGCAAACTCATCAATGGGGCCGACGCACGATACCTTGTAGAACTGCTGGCTACAGAATATTTTTGGCTTATCGAATATGCATCAATAATAGTAATAGGAACTTCAATATTGGAATTGATTCTCGCAATTTTTTTACTCTGGGGAAAATACCTGAAGTGGGCTCTTTCGGTTACCCTGCTTATGCTAATCGGCTTTTCTTCGATACTGAGTTACTTTTACCTACAAGGAATGAGTATTGACAGTTGTGGATGTTTTGGTGCCTTTGGCTTTGCCTCGGGACTGGAGTTTACGCTAATTCGAAATCTCATACTAGTTTCATTAATTCTAGGGGCTTATCTACTGATGACTTCAAATAGGGATTAAGCATCAATAAAAAGAAAAGGCACCTCTAGAAACACACCAATATTCAATATGGCCAATTTACCTTCTGAATATAAAAAACTTTGTGGCCACTGTTTTGTTCATTAGCTCTTGCTTACAGAGATGTCTGCTAATGATCGTGAAAACAAGTTATCCTGTACAGCAAGCTCTTCCGGTGTTCCTTCCTGAGTAACATTACCTTCATTAAGAATATAAATTCGATCAACAAGCTTTGTACTTTGTACCCGATGGGTGACGAGAATAATAGCCATCTTATCTTTTAGTGAAGATAGTAAATCAAATATTTTCTGCTCTGTTTCCCGATCCATGGCCGAGGTCGCTTCATCCAGTAATAACAGATCGGGTTCTTGGTATAAAGCTCGAGCTAAAGCAACTAACTGCTGTTGACCACCGGAAATATTAGCCCCTTCTTCTCCCAAAATTGTTGCGTACTGTTGAGGAAAATCTTTAAAAAAGAGATGGAATCCATAATCTTTACAAAACTGAACCATTTGCTCTGCTTCTTCCTGCACATTCCCCAGGCAAATATTATCTAATAGTGTGCCGTTAAAAATCTTAATCTGCTGCGGTACAGAAGCTATATGGTTGCGCCAATCCTGAACCATTATCTCCCTTAGTTTACCGTTGCCATTCACAGAAATAGCACCTCCCTCAGCTTCATAAAAACGCTGTAAGATCTGTAACATTGTCGTCTTTCCACAGCCACTTTCGCCCAATAAGGCAATCATCTCTCCCTGTTCAACAGAAAAAGAGATATCTTTCAAAAGCTGACTGCGGCCCGGGAAACGAAATGATAACTCAGACACAGAAAGTTTCTTTATAGCTCCTATTGACTCATCTTTGTCTGAACTCTCAGAATACTCCGGTTCCAATGATGTAAACTCATACATACGCTCAAAGGCTACTTTGGCCTCTTGTAGTCGTATATTAGTTAGAGCAAGCCGGTTTGCAGAAGGAATAAGCTGGCTGGTCATCTGGAAGATCGCCACTAATGCACCCAATAGGATCTGTTCCTGTAGCACTAGCATTGAAGCCAATCCCAATACACCAACCATAAAAAACGTGCTGATCATATTCGCCCAAAAAGAAAATGAAATCCCAATCTTTCCGAGATCAAAAATCTGGTCTTGAAAAAATCCATATACGTTTTTGGTCACCGTCGAAAAGAACGACTCTCGATTACCGGTTTTAATGGTAGCAATGCCCTGGATAGTATCTACATAATTACTCTCATTGGTTGAGTGGGCAGCCATTACTTTTTTCTGTCCCTGTAAAATGGCATCATTATATCTCCATGTGAGTAAGAAAAACAGGGGTACACTCAACCAAACGAATAGCCCCAAATAAACTGAATAAGTCATTATAAAAATACCTGCTGTAAGAACGAGCAATATGTCTATCATAATCTCGCTAAACAGGTAGGTAATTGTTTTCTGTAACCTACGGGTATCATTCATACGTGCAATCAGATCACCCGTTTTTCGATTAAAGAAAAAAGGAACCGGCAGCTTTAGCAAAGAACTATAAAAGGAATTTATAATGCGATTATTAAAGTCCCTGCTCTGCCGCACTAAAAAGAGTTGGCGGATATAAGAGAACCCATTTTTTGCTACCAGCAGCACCCCGAGCAATCCCAATCCAACGATTAGCTTTGTTGTATCTTCGGCCGGCAATATCTCATCAATTAACTTCTGTGAAAATATAGCCGTGGCCAGGCTCAATATGGATACGAAGATCCCCAATGCCAAGGCAAGACTTAATATTGTAATATCCTCACGTACCAGTTGCTTAATCCACCGCCAGCGGTCCTCCTTTTTCTCCTCTACTGTAGTGAATTCGGGAGTAGGTTTTAGTAACAACAGAGCTTTGCTTTCCCAAACTTCTTCTATTTCATTAGCCGTTAACTGCTTAACCCCTTCTGCCGGGTCACTGATAATAAACCGATCATTTTCTATCCCATAAAAAATCACGTAATGCTGCAAACGACCATCTTTAACAACATGCAGAATGCATGGATCCGTCTGTTCTTTAAGATTTTCGATATCAGCCTTGTATGCTTCGGCCTCTAATCCCACTTCTCCGGCTGCCTGGTATAACCCCAACAGTTTTGTTCCCTGTTTGGAAGTACCGCTAAGCTCCCTTAGACGCTCCAGCTTTGACTCTCCACCCAAATAGTTGATAACGCTTAAAAGACAAGCTACGCCACAATCAGATTGATCCTGTTGATGAACAAATACTTCTTCTGCTCTCTTTTCCAACTTAGAATTCTTATTCCACATCTCTGACCCCCTCTGTATCTCCCCCTACAAGCAGGGGGAGAGTTCTTTCAGGCAAATTGCTATCCGATCAGTTTCTCTCAACTTTACCGAACCGATCCATACAACACCTCAGCCTTCGTTTCTCCTTTAAAGTTTTTAAGCAATTTCCTGTCCTCATCGTACACAAATGTATTAGGCACCCCTTTAACCCCAAATAGTTCTTTCACCTCTCCCTGGGTATCCCTCAAAATCTGAATGGCAGATAACGAATCGAGCCCAAAACTACTCGAGAATGCTTCTAATTTTTCGAGAGGCTCATTTGACACCAGATATATATGAGCCTTCTCTTGTAGCGCCTGATGCCCTTTCATACTGTTGATTTCTGCGCGGCAGTACTCACATTCTGTGTTGAAGTAGGTGATAATGACAGGAATCTGTCCAGAGTTTTTCTCACTGTGGATAGTTTTTCCGCCGAGGGTTGCCAAAGAAAATGAAGGGAGTTGCGAAATACGTTCTTTGACTCGTTGCTTTTGTTCTAACTCTTCATAGATTGAAAATCCCAAGTAACCAATTGCACCCATGACCAACAACAAAAAGGCTAAAGCAATTTTCCGTTTCATCTATTTCTTTTTATTGGAAAATGACAAAATATTCAGATGATACAATCTCTGACTATATCCGATATGTTTGCTCTCTCTCCCTTTTGTTTGATCGTAATGCTTGATGCAGGATAAAAAATGGGGGAAAGCTTAGAATCCTTCTTGGAGCTGCGACCAACTACCGTCTGTAAGAGGAATTTAGCTAAGCTCTACAAAGGTTTCATCGCAGTAAAAGGAAATTAGAAAGGATATAACCCTCTGTTTTCAACTAGCTAAACCCGTTATGAGATATTGATCCACCCAGATGGCAAACAGCATGATATAATGCAGGTGGTTCTGCAAAGCCCCCTCATACTTAACTGATCTGGAGGGTTATGAAAATCACAAACACTAACCATAATAAAAGCCCGGTTATATAAGAAGGTATAACTACTAACATACTCTCCGAAAAATCTTTCTCCCACTGCCTTGACAGTAACCAACCAATAACTACCATATAAGCAACTTCAAACAGATTTAGTGTCTCCAAGGGGTATTGAAGCCATTGTACCACATTTTCGGTTCCGAAAAAGCTTAGCATGGTTAAGGGATAATAACTAGCAGCTGTTTCTAATGTAAGAGTATCCAGATGAAAAGAAAGATTAATCAAGTATAATACTTGAGCCATGATAAAAACTATTTCTGCTAACAAAGTAGATTTAAACACCAGACTAAATGAAAACTTAATATCTGACAAAACTAGCCCTATGCTAATACAAATACTGACAAAACAAAATTTGATTAAAAGTAGTACAGGCTGAAAAACATAGTCCATCCACCAAATCCTTTCTCTAATATTGAGCAGTCCTTCAATGCTTTGCTGAGTTAGTTGATCAGAATAGCTACGATAAAATATTTGGTCTGTAAAAATATAAGTGTTAGCGACAAGCCTTAAAGCCATATAGGCTAAACAAACAAAAATAAAGATAATCCACTTTTTATCTACCTTTTCCAAAAACGAAACGAAATTTATAAAATTAGTACCCCAATTAATTTTAGTAAAGGCTTCCATTTGTCAAACACCTCTTAATTTTTGGTAAGCATATTTTGAAATAGTAGAAATTTTAATTTGGGCAAAGTATAGACTTATAACAGATACCAATATTAACAATAGTGAGCCTTCAAGCATATAGGATGTCTGTCGCATTTGATAAACTATAAAAGAAGTAATAACTAATGCTGATACCCCCCATGGATTAAAATCGTTTGATCGTTCTTTTAAGAAACTGAAATTAAAAAATAGAAAGTTATCTGTGAATTGAGGTCTATATAAAGCAAACCAAAAGCTAACTACAGTTAAAATTATAAAGTTATTAATGTAAAATAATACATTATACCAAGACAAAAACCCTGTTATTATAATGAAGGACCCAAATATAAATGCATCAATGCAAAGCAATATCCCCATAGATTTAAAATATACCTCTACTATATTTTTAGATTTCTCCTCGCAAATAAGGTGAGTGAAGAATAGTTCCTTGTTATAACCAAAAAAGTTTAATCCCGTATATAAAAGGAGAAGTAAAGGAGAAGCGAATTGCCATGTAACTGCTGAAACTTCGGTAGTTTTTCCTGACACTAAATTCAATCCTGCCACAGCAAGCCAAAGTATTTTAAAAAAAAATCCATACAAGTATGTTGAAGATAAATTACTGTTTGAAAGTATATTCCAGTAAAAATTACTTGTACACTTAAAAAGTCTTAAAGTAGATTGTATTTTTACTTTTTTATCTACTTCAGAATAGGTAAAACAAACAAATAAGCTACAAAAGAAAGTTATTAAAAGAATAATTCCTAACAGAGAATTAAAATGGAAATAATAGATATAAGTACAATAAGAAGCTAGAAGTAGTAAAACAACTGTAAAAAGCAATTTACCTTTGGGTACCTCATACTCCGTAATATTTTTTATCGTACGGTTAATGAGATATCCACAAAAAACAAAAAGAAGACTACTACTCAATTCAACAACACCAAAGAAATTACTGAATACAACAAACTGTATATACATACAGAACACAAACAGGCTATAATAATTTATTGAGGAAACAAATACCACAACTAGAGCTTTGGAGTATTTGCCTAATGGATAATAGTTAGGAAAAAGAAAAGGGTTGACTTTATAAACAGGATAAAAATCCAATAACAAATAGTTTATAGCAAAAAATATATTTACAAATAAAAGAAAACTATTAACATTGACTACATTTTCCCTGACGTTAAAATCATAATAACTAGCAAGAAAATAACCTATACAAAAAGAGCCAATGAGGATAATGGAAAAATAGGTAAAAAATTTATATCGGGCCTCAGATTCACGTAAAAGTACTTCTCTAAACTGCTTTTTTGAAAGAAAAAGTAATATCCTCTTCAGCATATATTCTAAAAATTATCTAAGGATTTTGGTGTATAGCCCAACATTGAAGAAACTTGATCATCAAATTTTTTCTCGTTTTCATTTAAAATTTTTTCAAGTGAACCTGAGTAAATGAGTTTGTGTGTTTCTAAAATTCCTAAGTGAGTTGCAATTTTTTGAACATAATTTATTTCATGTGAAGAGACCAGCAACGCATTTCCCTGCTTTCTATAATCACTTATGAATGTTGCCAGATTATTACTGGCCAGTGGGTCTAAGTTTTCGAATGGTTCATCGAGGACAAGAAATTTTGGTTTGTGAATGACAGCTGCACAAATTCCTATCTTAATTTTCATACCTTTTGAATACTGGCCAATTTTCTTTTTTAAATTCGTAGAATCTTCAAAAAAATAATTACTTAATATCCTTATCCTCTTTTTCATAAGCTTCTTGGGCAATTCATATATCATACCCACATACCTTAAATAATCAATACCAGTAAACTCATTGATGACCGGATTAAATTCAGGCAATACCCCAATATTACTCTTGATTAACTGAGAGCTATCGGAATATTTTGAACCAAATAACTTAACCACACCCCGATCTGTTTCTAAAAGATCAATTATAATATGAATAAGTGTACTTTTGCCAGCTCCATTTCGACCTATAAGACAATAGCATTCCCCTTCTTGGATCGATAGATTAATGCCATCAAGTACTTTCGTAGTACCAAATGACTTTTTAATATCTCTAACCTCAAGTATCATATTATAAGTAAAGAGTTTATCAGGTTATAACAAGAAGAAAAAATAGAACCCAGTTTTTATACTGAGTTCTATTCCTTTTAATTAATTTAGGATTTTTTATAGTATCAATAAAAATAGTTACCTATAGCAACGCCCAAACAAAAACTGCCTACACCCGGGATCACTCTTACAGCATGTGCCCAAAGATCTTGACTTTGACATACTTCCAAATTTACATCTCTTCCACCTTCAATTTGTTCCATTTGATGTAATTCTAACGTTTCCATAATAAACCTCTCGATTTTGTTTAAATTGTATAATTAGATCATCAAAAAAGCCAACAGGAGTATAATTTATACTGCCAAGTAACCCTTTTAATGAATGCATTTCTATTATCATGAAAACAGTTTAATCCGTCAATATTGAGCTGTATCCTATTTGTTTTCCCTCTATCCGTTTTGTTTGGGACCAGTTTTAGGAGCCAATATACAGGATGCGGGAAACCTGCTAATTCCATAATTGATTAGTGGTTTCATCTTCAGCAGTAAAAGATAACCGACATAAGTCTAACTCTGTGCTTAGTTGTTATACTCTTTATCATATAAGAGCTTCTCTCTTATCTCGGTAAAGTTGGTTTCATAGTGCCGGTTAAGAAACTTGTATAGGGCTTGCTCATCTTTTAAGCCGATCTCCGCAGCGATAGCCCGACTTGTTTTGTAAGGATACTGTAAAATCACTTTGTGTAATTGGCCATACCGTACTCTGCAAAGACATTGATACGGGGTCTCACCAAAGTGCTCTGAAAAACAAGTCGAAAAATAACTTCTCGAATATCCCATATACCGAGCCCAATCTTGTGCGCTTGTTATTTGCTTTAAATTCTTTTTTAAAATATTGAGTGATAATTTTAAGTGAATAGGTTTATAACAATATTTTTTCTCTTGCATACTAAGTAACATTTCTTGACCCTGACATAACAAGAGCATAGACCCCAGGTGATGTTACATTAGAACCACTTAATTTTTGTCTAATTAAGAATTTGCCGATAGTTGGAGTCTCCTAGTACCAGTTTCTCTCTCCTCTATTATTTTACTTTTACGACTTTGCAGAACCCAAAAACTAACCAGATTTTTCGACTATTAGTTAAAAGTCCATGTTATGGTTTATCTAAAACGAAATGTGGTATAAAAAATATAGATGATCCCCCCCCACAAATTGGGCTTTGAAATGACATGGGAGTTGGATAACACTACACTCTTAAATTTTGGAAAGTCCCAACCCAGGATTATTACTCAAAATAACTTCTTTTCTGTCTGACAAGCTTATACCTTCAAATGGATCATCCTTAATCAACAAAAAACCGTCCAGATCCACATAGTCGGCCCAAGTACCAATCAGGGCTCCGGCTGAAATAGCAAGTGAGCTTTCGATCATACAGCCTACCATTACGCTTAAATCATGTTTTTGCGCCTGTGCAATCACATTTCGTGCTTTAACCAGGCTCCCGATCTTCATAAGTTTGATGTTAATACCGTGAAAAGCCTGGGACACCTGCTCCAAGTTCTCATTCCCTTTAAAACTCTCATCAGCCATAAGTGGCAGTGGCGACCACTGCTTAAGCTCTGCCATCTCATCAAACAGTGCCGACGGCATCGGTTGTTCTACCAGTTCTATATTTTGATCCGCCAGAAACATAATCTGCTCTTTCGCCTCATTTATAGAAGTCCACCCTTCGTTGGCATCTACACGAATCGGTTTATCGGTAACCTCTCGTATCGCCCGTATAATATCACGATCGCGATCGGTACCCAGCTTTACTTTTAGAATGGGATACTCTTCCGCATCACGAACTTTCTGCTGCATTACCTCAATGCTGTCTAGTCCAATCGTAAATGATGTGGTGGGGGTACGATTAGAGGGGGCATCCCAAAGTTTCCACAACGGCTGGTTTTTTGACTTGCCCCACCAATCCAGCCAGGCCATCTCAAGGGCTGCCAATGCCGAATACACCGGGGAATGCACATTTGCTAACTTTTGGGCAACAGCATCCGGTCTATCTAGTTCATCAAAGAAATCTTCTTCAAGTCCATCAATGAAACTTATGACCGTCTCAGCATCTTCATTATAGCGTCGATTGGGACCGGCCTCCCCAAAACCTGTGATACCATTGCCCGTAAGCCTCACGACCACGTTACCTACCGTTTCTTTGGTACCGCGGGCAATGGTGAAAGGATTACGTAATGTTAATTCATTCAGGTGATGCTCAATATTAAAATGAGGCATATCCAATAATATTTAACAGGTACAAGTAACAATAAAAAGCAGGCGCTGCCAGAAGCAGCGCATCGAAGCGGTCAAAAAGTCCCCCGTGCCCCGGCAGAATATTAGAAGCATCTTTTACATCGGCAGCCCTTTTCAAGCGACTCGCCGTTAAATCTCCAATAGGACCAAAGATACTAATAGATACCGCAGCAGGTGCGATTGCTAATATTGTAGTTGGAAACGGGGACGGTACAAGAAATATGACTAAACCCAGCCCTACCAATGCCCCGACAATGCCGGAAAAAAAACCTTCCCAGGTTTTATTCGGACTAACGGTAGGAGCTAACTTATTTTTACCAAATGCTTTGCCCCCAAAATATGCAAACACATCATTCCCCCAGACCATCAGCAGCAACGTTATGGTAAGGGTAAAACCGACCTCATCGCTTCCAAAATCACGAATCAGTATAAACGTTAACATTCCAAGGGGCGCATAAATACCGGCAAAAAAAGTAGATATAAATTCTCGCAGACCGATATCGTCAGTTTTAAAAATTTTAAGTGCTACAAAAAGAAGAAAAATACCGATCCCTATAGGAAAAGCGTGATCCAAAAAAGGAATTAACAAGATCCAAAGACCAATGGTGTAAGGGAAATATGTGTCCGGCTTAAAACCGGCTCCTTCGCATAAAGAAGACAATTCGTGCTGTATAATTAATGATATAGGGATCACCAATCCCACAAACCAAAGACCCCCAAGCCAGGTAATAAATAAGAACAAAGCCGCAGCGGGTACCGCAAAAAGAATACGCTTAGTCAGTTCACTCACAGCTTATCTACTCTTCTTCACCTTTATTATCAATCTCAGTCTGAGCTAATATTTCCCGCGCTTCCTCTTCATACTCATTGGGGACATAAAGGTATACCAATGCGGTTTCTCCCACATTGAGACTTAAAGCTGAATCTCGCTTTGATAAAATATTGGCTGGTATATCCTGATCAGCCAGATGTTCTTTAGCCATTTCAATTTCATATTCTGTACCTGCCTCCATAATGCAGGCCCAGTTCTCAATTTCATTGGGATCGGCTTCATTAAACATAAGAACTCCGTTTTGTATTTCCTTTTTTGTTGTACTGCATGTACATGAAATATACAATAAAACCGCTTATTACCAGACTCGGAATTACTGCTTCTATAGGCGGCATTGTTTCCGGTGTTATTTCGGCAAAAGCAGAATCGGGATAGTAGGTTCCTACCAGTACGCTTCCCCCATTATTTACCAAGTGGGCAACCATCGCCGGTATAATACTGCGTGACGTCCATGTTATAAAAGCAAAAACCATCCCTAGTGTTGCCAGTGGTAATAGGTTTGTAGGCTGTACATGATACATACCAAAGAAAAGCCCCGAAACTATTATTGCAGGCCATATTCCCCAGCTCTTTTCAAAAGCACGCAAAACATACCCTCTATACAAAACTTCCTCACAAATAGCCGGTACCAAGGCCACATGAAAAAGAGTTAACCAGATAAGATGATCTCCTTTTAGAAAGTCCTCAATCATCTGCATCTGGGTATTTTGCATTTCACTCAGGAACTCAGGAGTCGGTACCATAGCATTAAGCCATGATAACAACCATATAAAAGGTTGAATGGCAAATATTAATGCAATAGTTAATATGATTTTTTTAGGAGTATCCGAATGAAACTTAAACCGAAAAAAAGAAGAGCGATCTTCAGAAGAAGTATGAAGGCGTGCAAAAAACCAGGTAGCTAACCCAAGGAATAGAATTTGCCCCGTAGAATTGCCAATAAACAAAAGATCGATGTTTTCCGTGACTAGCTGTTCTATCTGTGTAGGATCAAATACACCTCCTTGCTGCCATAAAATTAATAGTATTCCTACAAGGTTCGCAGTTACCTGAAATAAAACAAAGGCACCGATAATCCAAAGGATTGCCAGTGCCCAGTTAGCAAAACCATTTCGTTCTGCCCAAGAAGTATACTGTTCTTCACTCATCAAAAAAATATAGTCTCAAATTGGCAAATCTGTTTATTGCCAGAATAAACGATTATCCCTCGTCTTTGCCAAATATTTTAGCACCTAGCATCCCTGTTAAAAGATTGAGGATACCATATAATGGAATTCCCCAAAGAAGCTGACTGGAGATATTATGCTGATCGCGAAGACCTTCGGCTACCATATCAATCATTTGTTGCTTCTGCTCTTCAGGCATATCCATCGCTTCATAATTAGCAATGGTGCTATCTATCATCTGCTGAACCATGTCGGGATCTACAAACTCCCATACTTTACCTAGAGCTATTTGAATAACTACCATAACAATTCCTACCAAAAATCCAATCAAAGCACCTCTTCCCAGTGAGATTGCAATATCATATTCTTTTGCATAATGCCAGGTTCCCAACATACCCCCGAAGGCCCCGACTAAACAGGCGAGAATTCCAATCATCTGTCCAGGTGAAAACATTGAACCCGTAGGTTCAGAATTAATAGTTGCATAACTTACGATTAATGATAGCGCGAATAAAATAATCCCAAATATAATACCGGCTGTACCTACAGATGTCCAATATGACGGTTGTTCACCAGCTGTTTGTTGTGATTCTTCCATGGTTCATTCCCTTAGATTTAATTTTAGTTATAAAAAATTCTCTTGAAAAGATTAATGTTACCGTTGCCCCCAACAGGATACCCAACACCAATCGAGAGAGAAGCGTATTTTGCCAAAATCCAAGCATATTTCCAACAACATCAATAAAATTTAATATAAGTACTGAAAGTGCTAATTTTTTGGGAGATAGAGATTTAGGAAATGTCCAGCTATTCCAAATGGGCATAGCAATCCAACACATTGCAAATGCAGCATAGATCCCGAAACACCGGCTACAAACAGCCATAGGCTGCCCATTAATCCAAAATGAACGTTCAGGAATTTGATGGCATAACATCTGAAAGGCTTGATGTTGCCATTGTAAAAACCAAAATGAGTCTTGCCTAAATAATCCCCCTCCCATGGCAACAACTACTATTCCACAGCTCAATAACAATACTAAAAGGTAAAGTTTTTGCTGCTTGAATTGCATGAGTTTAGGAATTAGATGGCAGATTTCAGATTATTAATAAAATCAGCGGGAGCACGGCACGGCTTTCGGTTTTCTTCCTTCATAAAGCAAAGTGATACCTGTCCAATAATATGTGGCGATTCCCTTCTTCTGGTATACACCTCATAATAGGTTTTGAGTTTTACCGTAGGAACCTCGAAAAGTAATACCTTGATTTTCATTAACTCATCATAGAAAACAGGGGCTTTATAGTCAACCTCAGTATGAATAACCGGAAGCATTATCCCATTTTCTTCAAGCTTTGTATATGGAAATCCCAGTGACCGAATCATTTCGGTACGCGATTCCTCAAAATACTCCAGATAGCGACCATAATACACATAACCCATCTGATCAGTTTCACCATACCGACTTCTCAGGCTATGCGTATATTCATATATCGATGGTTTTTCAGGGAACAAGGTATCCTACTTTTTCTTGGCTTTTGATGCCGTTTGCCACTCTCCCATACTGGCATATTTTTCGATACGGTTTTCAACCAGTTCTTCTGGGGACATTTTCTTTAGACGTTCCAAAGATTCCAGCAACTGTTCTTTAACCGCCTCTGCTGATTGGTCGGGATCACGATGGGCACCACCAAGCGGCTCCCCAATTATTCCATCAATAATATCCATCTCTTCAAGATCCGGGGCCGTTAATTTCAATACCGCTGCAGCCTGTTCTTTATAATCCCAGGTTTTCCATAGAATAGAAGAACAGGATTCAGGAGAGATAACGGAATACCAGGTATTTTCCATCATATAAACTTCGTTACCCATACCGATACCTATAGCACCACCACTGGCGCCTTCTCCTATTACCACAGAAATAATAGGTACCTTCAGAGTTGCCATCATTTTAAGATTTTTAGCAATGGCCTCAGCCTGTCCACGCTCTTCTGCTTCTAAACCGGGATAGGCACCGGGCGTATCCAAAAGCGTAATCACCGGAATATCAAATTTTTCTCCCAGCTTCATCAGACGGTGAGCTTTTCGATAACCTTCTGGATTTGCCATTCCAAATCGACGATACTGTCGGCTTTCGGTATCACGGCCTTTTTGGTGCCCCATAATAACTACTGACTGCCCGTCAATAGTAGCAAAGCCCCCTACAATCGCCTTATCGTCGCTGTGGTAACGATCACCATGGATCTCAACAAAGTTCTCAGTTATTTTATAGATATAGTCGAGCGTATAAGGACGTTCAGGATGTCGAGCTAATTGAACGCGCTGCCAACGTGTTAAATTAGAAAAAATAGATTCACGCAGTTCATCAACACGTTTTTCGAGGCGTTCAATCTCAGGTGTTAATACATCATCATCCGTAATAGAAAGTTCGCTGAGCTCTTTAATTTTCATTTCGAGATCAGCAATAGGTTGTTCAAAGTCTAAATACTCCATACAATTGATTTATCGCTTAAAAAGTCCGTTCAAATATAAGAACTAATGCTGAGATATTAAGAACTTATCTCCATCTTCTACAGGGTTCCCAAGATGCTTTGAATTTTTAATGTCCATACCCTCCATATCGCTTCCCATACTATTCCTTTTGACATTTTTGAGACTCCTTCTTCACGCTCACGAAAAATTATTGCAACTTCTCTAAGAGTAAAACCGGCCTGCCAGGCTCTAAAATGAAGTTCAATCTGGAAAGCATAACCGTTAGATTTTATACCGTCTACAGAAATATGTTCCAATACATTTCTGTGGATACATTTGAAACCAGCTGTGGTATCGAATATTGGGAGCCCCGTAATAAAACGGGCATATAAGTTAGCACTATATGAGAGGATTAATCGACTTAGAGGCCAGTTAATAATACTGATACCATCAGCATAACGAGAACCGATGGCTACGTCTGCATCCCCATTCTTTACCTTATCTACCAAACGTGGAAGATCTTTCGGATCATGTGAAAAGTCAGCATCCATCTCACAAATATATTCGTACGCATGTACCAAGGCATATTTAAAACCTCTCACGTAAGCTGTTCCCAGCCCTAACTTTCCGGATCGTTCAATTAGATGTAAACGTTCCGCATATTTCTTTTGATGGTCTTTAACAATCTGAGCCGTCCCATCGGGGGACCCATCATCCACTATAAGAAGGTGCATAGATGAATCTAATCCCATCACCTGTTCTATTAAACGAGGCACATTATGAGATTCGTTATAAGTGGGTACAATTACTAATGTCTTATCAGACATAATACTTTAGAAATAACTCTTTACTAATAATGGCTTTACTAAGCGCTAAGGATACAAAAATGTTCCTTAAGGTTACATCAAATATTTTATTAATTTCCAGCCTAATATTATCAACAATACTGAAAACTCATAATCCAATATATTTTTGTTTGATTTAAAAAAGACGGACGCTTCAACGAAAGCACGACTTGGAACCTTAACGACTGACCATGGAGAAATATCGACCCCTATTTTTATGCCTGTAGGCACACTGGCATCTGTTAAAGCAGTTAAACAGGATGATCTGAAAGAAAAAATTAAGGCTCAAATCATACTCGGTAATACCTATCACCTTTATTTGCGCCCCGGCTGCGATATTATGGAAAGTGCAGGCGGATTGCACTCTTTTATGAATTGGGACCGTCCGATTCTAACTGATTCCGGAGGATACCAGGTGTTCTCCCTTTCTGATAATCGAGAACTTACCGAAGAAGGAGCAGAGTTCAAAAGCCACCTCGATGGGTCTAAGCATATGTTTACCCCTGAAAACGTGGTTGATATTCAGCGTACGCTGGGTTCGGATATTATGATGGTTCTGGATGAATGTCCGCCCTATCCTTGCAGTTACGAATATGCCAAAGAATCGATGGAGTTAACCCATCGGTGGGAAAAACGGGGACGGGAAGCGTTCTTAAACACCGATCCCAAGTATGTACACACACAAGCCCAGTTCGGAATTGTGCAGGGCAGTACTTTTGAAGATCTTCGTATTGAATCAGCTAAGCGAGTGACCGATATGGATTTTGAAGGGATTGCAATCGGAGGGCTCAGTGTAGGAGAACCTACAGATTTAATGTATGAGATGACTGATTTAAATACCGACTACCTACCGGAGGAAAAGCCCCGTTATCTAATGGGCGTGGGCAAACCCGCTAATCTGTTACATTGCATTGCTCGCGGGGTAGATATGTTTGATTGTGTACTTCCAACACGAAATGCCCGTAATGGTCAGATATTTACTAAAAATGGTTATGTCAATATTTCCAATGCTAAGTGGAAAAATCATCATGAACCTTTAGACCCTGACTTTCAAAGTGATTTATGCTCAAAATATAAAATGTCGTATATCCATCACCTTTTCCGTAATAATGAACTGCTTGGACTTGAATTAGCATCTCTCCACAATCTAACCTTCTATCTATGGCTTATGGATGAAGTAAAAGAGCGTATTGCAAATAATACATTTGCGAATTGGTATAAAGATATGGCGAATCGGGTTGGTCGGAAGATCTGAAAACCTCTCAAAATAAAGGTTGTTTTGAGAGCAAATTAAGTTCATGTTTTATCTAAGTACGAATTTTTATTTCTAACAATATTACTTGCCATTGAATATATCCCAATTAAAAAATAGAATCCAAAAGTGCTAAGGGCAAAGGTAACAATAAAATTCAGCAGTGTACTATCCCACATACCTACTATAGCTTTCATGATGGGAAGCAAAAATAGCCAAGCGAATAAAATTGTGGAACCTATCGGGTATCCATTTCTTATCAAAAATCGATTCCAATCTGATTCAAACTTTGATTTCCGAAATCGAAACACTAAAAAACTTGAAACGATAAAAAACAAAACAAAATATCCTTCCAGTACTATTATCGCTATTTCAGCCGATCGATCATAACCGATTGATATAAAAGTTATAACAATACCAATAATTACAAATGGTGAAAGTAGAAAAAATAGATGCCTTGAAGTATTCATTTTAATATGCCCTATCACAAATTTTACATGCGGCAAATTATTATATTTCTAATTGCTTTCTCAAGGAAAATTACCCGTTCCTCATCAACTATAACTCAAAATGTATCCCAAAAGATGCTTAGAAATATCAACTATAACTATTCTTATTGAGTATGTTTTTCTAACCACTCTTTGTGCCTCTTATATTGATTTAAATATAAACTCACACCTCCAGAAGTTGCACCCGCAGCACCACTGAATGCAAAATCGCCTGCTGCTGCATAATAACCTAGTCGAGAAGTAGTTCCCAACATTCCCATAGCCGCTCCCATTGCAGCAGCTCCTCCAATTACAGTCCCGTCAGGTTCAAAGCTTCAATCTGAAGCAACATGATTATCTTTTGCATCCTCAGTATCACAAGGATTATCTACTTTTAAAAGAAATAAAGCAGGTCTATGCAAGTTTGCATATTGAATTCTACCCTTATACGACTGCAATTCTGTTAATTCATCTTTGACCTGATGTAAATTTTTTACAAAAGTAACGACAGATTCCGATATTCCAGTAATAGTTGCGAATTCTTTACCAGATAACTCGTATTTTGTTTGATAATCTTTAGAAAGGGTCTTCAGTTCTGATGTATATTCAGAAACCTTTTTATTTTTTTGCATTAAATAACTGTTTGACCTCCCTCAAAATTGTTTTTCTATTTTCGAGAATGCGGTATCTGCTTCCTTGCTTTCTAATAATAACCTAAAAGCTGTTGTATTTTTTCCTTGAGCTTTTAACCGGTTTGCTTTAGCCAGATATTTTTCTAATCCAAACTTCTGGTTATTTAAAATTTCCGATTTATTGATCTTCAATTTGGAGGGCTAAACCTCAAATACTTTATTAAGTATTTTGTTGGAATCACCCGATTTTTAGCCTATAACTAGCTTTAATTCGATCACTATACATCGTAGTTAAATTTGATACACTACTTTGATACTCACTTTTATCTATTTCTTTAACTGTTTGATTTATTATTGCTTCATCCCTCTCATTATTCAATTCACGTTTCTCAATATAAAATCCATCACAAGAAACGAATAGAATAACTAATAGAATTATTGATATTTTTCTTAAATACATAAATCCACTCTTATTAATCTCTCTTCATTAAGTAATGATTTAATTACATTTTTTTCCAATTTCAACCATTATTTGATCTAATCTTAGAAGGGCGTTCCACTTAACTAGTAAAAGATAAGACCCACATACTAAACACCATCAGGTATTCAGGGGTTTACAATAAATATATACATAAACAAGAAAGCCCTTCATGCGGGGCATGAAGGGCCGTAGTCAAAAAAAAGAGAGCAGTCGGGGACCTACGCTTCCGCCCGGAGGGCAGTACCATCGGCGCTGCAGGGCTTAACGGCCGTGTTCGGG
>NZ_VAWF01000006.1 GCF_005869845.1 Fodinibius saliphilus
GCCCGGGTCACGCTGATTACGTAAAGAACATGGTAACCGGCGCCGCGCAGATGGACGGTGCTATATTGGTGGTTGCGGCTACTGACGGTCCGATGCCACAGACACGGGAGCATATTTTGCTTGCCCGCCAGGTCGGCGTCCCACAGATTGTGGTCTTTATGAACAAGACCGATCTCGTTGATGATGAGGAGCTGATTGAGCTTGTTGAACTGGAAGTTCGTGAGCTGTTAAGCTCCTACGACTTCGACGGTGACAACATTCCGGTGCTGCAAGGTTCAGCCCTGCAGGCCCTGGAAGGAGACGAAGAGCACGAGCAGGCGATTCTTGATCTGATGGATGCGGTTGATGAGACCATTCCCACGCCCGAGCGTGATGTGGAGAAGCCGTTCTTGATGCCTGTGGAAGATATTTTCTCGATTACCGGCCGTGGTACCGTAGCGACCGGACGAATTGAGCGTGGTGTGATTCAGCTCAATGATGAGATTGAAATTGTCGGAATTATTGAAGATCCGATGGATAGTGTAGTAACCGGTATTGAGATGTTCCGCCGGATGCTCGACGAGGGGCAGGCCGGAGATAATGCCGGAATTCTGTTGCGTGGAGTTGACAAGGAAGATCTGCAGCGCGGAATGGTACTTTGTGAGCCTGGCTCAATTACGCCCCACAAGGAGTTTGAATGTGAGGTATATGTGTTGAGTAAGGATGAAGGTGGGCGACATACCCCATTCTTCGACGGATACCGTCCGCAGTTCTACTTCCGTACCACCGACGTGACGGGCTCTTGTGAGTTGCCTGACGGCGTTGAGATGGTGATGCCGGGCGATAACGTAACAATGGATGTTACGCTGATTCAGCCGGTAGCGATGGAAGAAGGCCTGCGCTTTGCGATCCGCGAGGGCGGCCGCACAGTAGGCGCTGGTGTTGTAACTGAAATTATAGATTAAAAAAGTTCTGATAAGTGGCTACTCAACAAAAAATCAGAATTAAACTTAAGTCGTACGATCATAACTTGATCGACAAATCGGCTGAAAAGATAATTCAGACAGTAAAATCGACGGGAGCTGTGGTATCGGGTCCGATACCGCTTCCCACTAAAAAGAATATAATCACGGTTAACCGTTCTGTTCATGTGAACAAAACAGCACGCGAACAGTTTGAATACCGGTCACATAAACGACTGATCGATATTCTCTCAACTGGTTCACAAACCGTTGATGCATTGATGAAGCTGGAGTTGCCCTCTGGTGTGGACGTAGAAATTAAAGTGTAACATTTTCAATCACTGAACAATGAGTAGTGGTTTAATAGGAAAAAAAGTCGGAATGACGAATGTTTTCGATGACGACGGCCAAAACTTTGCCGTGACTGTGATCGAAGTTGAACCCTGTGTAATAACACAGATCAAGACTGAAGAAGAGGACGGGTATAATGCTGTTCAGCTTTCTGCTTTTGATAGGAAAGAGAAGAGCACGCCGAAACCACTTCAAGGTCATTTCGAAAAAGCTGGAACATCACCTAAGAAGTACATCAAGGAATTCAGAGATTTTATTCCTGATGATGCAGAGTTGGGAGATGAGTTAAACATAGAAGACGTATTTAGCATCGGTGACAATGTTGATGTCGTTGGCGTTTCTAAAGGCACAGGTTTTACCGGCGTCGTGAAACGACATAACTTTAGCGGTGTTGGCGAAGCAACACACGGTCAACACGACCGTCAGCGTCACCCGGGTTCTATTGGTCAGGCATCTGATCCTGCGCGAGTATTTCCAGGAATAAAGATGGCCGGACGAAGTGGGAACAAACGAACCAAAGAAAAGAATTTGACCATTGCGAGAATTTTCTCTGAGTCAAATTTAATGATGGTTACTGGTTCAATTCCCGGACCCAATGGACGTTTTGTTGAAATTTACAATCGATAGTAAGAACTAACTGAAATGAAGCTTCCGATTTTTACAACTGAAGGAAAGGATAGCGGTAACAAGGCTGAACTTGCTGAATCAATTTTCGGCATCGAGCCTAATGAAACTGTTATCTACGAAGATGTTCGCCGTTACATGGCGAATCAGAGACAAGGAACCTCTAATACTAAAGAACGTGGTCAGGTTCGAGGTGGTGGTCGTAAGGCTTATCGCCAGAAAGGAACTGGTCAAGCACGTCGTGGATCTATTCGTTCCCCACTCTTAAAAGGTGGTGGTACCGTTTTTGGTCCCAGTCCGCGTGACTATTCGTTCCGAATGTCTAAAAAGTCTAGAGTTTTAGCTCGTAAATCTGCACTGTCAGCTAAATTCAATGATGATGCAATAACTGTAGTTGATGACTTTAGTTTTGACGAGCCTAAGACAAAAAAGGTTGCGGAGATACTGGAAGCACTTGAGATACAGGATAAGAAAGTATTGGTTCTGACTGCAGAAACTGACAATATTGTTTATAAGTCTGCCCGAAACATTCCGAATGTTGAAGTGCTGGAAGCTTATAAACCAACAACATACCAGATTCTGGATTCTGAAGTAATATTGATCCAAGAATCTGCACTTGAAGTACTCGAAGGATCTATTGAACCCGCTGAGGAGGCTGTAGCATGAAGGAAGTATTACAAAAACCACTGATTACAGAAAAATTAACTCGACTTCAGGAAGAAGGAAAGTACGCATTTCAAGTCGATAAGTATGCAAGCAAGACTGATATCAAGCGTGCTATACTCGATCGATATCCTGATGTTGAGGTAGGGAAAATCAATACAATGATTATGCCCTCTAAGCCTAAAGGCCGCTTCACAGCGAGTGGTTATGTTGAAGGGCGAAAGAAAGTTTGGAAAAAAGCAATTGTAACTCTCAAAGAAGGCGAAATAGACTTCTTTAGTGAAATTTAGAAATAACTAGTTCAATGGCTACGAAGAAATCAAAACCAACAACACCTGGCTTAAGACACAGAAATGCACCTGTGTTTGATGATGTTACCGTAAGCAAGCCTACTGTAAAACGGCTTGTAAAGGGTAAAGGACAATCCGGTGGTCGAAATAAACAGGGACGTATGACATCGCGCCATCGTGGTGGTGGTCATAAGCGTCGTTATCGTTTAATCGACTTTAAAAGAGATAAATATGATATTCCTGCAAAAGTACAGACAATTGAGTACGATCCTAATCGCTCGGCTCGGATTGCACTGATTGCTTATGCAGATGGTGAAAAAAGGTATATTATTGCACCTGATAAGTTGACAGTTGGTGATACTGTATTAAGCAGTAACTCAGCTATTGAACCAGACAGAGGAAATGCAATGCCAATGAAGCATATGCCTCCAGGAACATTTATTCACAATATTGAACTACATCCTGGACAAGGAGCACAATTATGCCGAAGTGCCGGAACAGTTGCACAAATGGTAGCAAAGACCGACAAATATGTTACGGTTAAATTACCATCCGGTGAAGTAAGAATGATATTGGGCAACTGTGTTGCTACTGTTGGAAATATTAGCAATAAAGATCACTTTAATACCAAGGCTGGTAAAGCTGGTCGTAATCGTTGGAGAGGTAAAAGACCACAAACTCGTGGTGTTGCGATGAACCCAATTGATCACCCAATGGGCGGTGGTGAAGGTAAAGCTTCTGGTGGACATCCTCGATCGCCTTGGGGACAGTCTTCTAAAGGATTGAAGACAAGAAAACGAAAGAAACTTTCGGACCGATACATTGTTCGAAGTAGAAAAAAGTCTAAAAAGTAATTAGTTATGCCAAGATCGCTTAGAAAAGGACCTTACGTATACTACAAGCTACAACGTAAGATCGACGCAATGAATGAAAGCGGTAAAAAGAACGTGATCAAGACATGGTCTCGTAGCTCGATGGTTACGCCAGACTTTCTTGGGTTAACGTTAGCCGTTCATAATGGGAAACAATTTATTCCCGTTTTCATTACTGAAGAAATGGTTGGTCACAAGTTGGGTGAATTTGCTCCAACAAGAACGTTCCGTGGCCATCCCGAGAAGTCGAAAACACGAGAAGCACCGAGAAAACCAGGAATGTAAAGTATTATGGCAGAAGAAAAGTTAGAAGCACGAGCAATACAAAAGCATCTTCGCAGATCAGCACGTAAGGTACGTCTTGTACTGGATGCTGTTCGGGGAGACAAAGTACATAAAGCGCTGAAGAAGCTTGAGTTTACGCGTAAAGGTGCTGCTGAGGATGTTGCAAAAGTAGTTAAATCAGCCGCTGCAAATATTCGTGATAAATTTCAGGAAGAGCGGTTAGATAACCAAGACATTTACATAAAGGAAATTTATGCTGATGAAGGCGCAACACTGAAACGTATTCAGCCCCGAGCTATGGGTCGTGCGAATCAGATACGCAAGCGTACTTGCCACGTTACAGTAGTTGTGGCAAAGAAAGAAGAAGAATTAGTTTAATTAATAAAAGATAATACCTTGGGACAGAAATCACATCCAGTAGGTTTACGACTCGGTATCATTCGCGGTTGGGATTCCAACTGGTATTCCGAAGAGAATGAACCCGAAATACTTTATGAAGACACTAAGTTGCGTGAATATTTGCACACACGTCTTCAAAATGGAGGGCTTTCTCGAGTCATAATCGAACGAACACCGAAACGAATACTCCTTACATTGAAAACAAGCCGACCCGGTGTTATTATCGGTAAAGGCGGTGAACAAATTGAACTTCTACGAGAAGAGCTCAAAACGATTACGAGTAAAGAGGTTCAAATTAATGTAAGCGAGATTAAACGACCAGAAACGGATGCGAGTCTTGTTGCACAGAATATTGCGCAACAACTTGAAGCTCGTATCTCATTTCGTCGGGCTATGAAAACAGCGATCTCTTCGGCTATGCGAATGGGCGCCGAAGGTATTCGAATTCGCTGTGCCGGGCGATTGGGAGGCTCAGAAATGGCACGTACTGAACAGTATCGCGAAGGACGTGTGCCTTTACATACACTCCGTGCTGATATTGATTATTACTGCGCAACCTCCAACACTATTTATGGATCAATCGGTGTAAAAGTATGGATCTTCAAAGGAGAAGTACTTGGTGATGTAGAACTCACACCTGGAGACGCGCATTCTCAGAAGAAGGATGATTCCCGAGGACGACGTGGAAAAGGCAAACGCCGCTCTCGTCGTAGAAGAAGAAATAGAAGTAACTAACACTGTAAACATTTAAGTCATGTTAGAACCAAAAAACGTAAGACGCCGACGGCAGCATCGTAGAAGCCTGAAAGGAACGGCTCAGCGAGGACATACTCTGGCTTACGGAGATTTTGGTCTGAAGGCTCTTGAGCCTAAATACATCACTTCTCGACAAATTGAATCTTGTCGAATTGCAATTGCACGTCAATTGCAACGTGATGGTCAGACGTGGATCCGTATTTTTCCGGATATGCCAAAAACTTCTCAGCCCGCAGAAACGCGAATGGGTAAAGGTAAAGGCGCTGTCGAGGAATATGTGGCAGTTGTAAAACCCGGAAGAATTTTGTTCGAAATCGCTGGAGTTCCTGAAGACTTGGCGTGGGATGCAATGCGACGCGCTGATTATAAGCTTCCTATTAAAACGAAGTTCATCGTTCGTCGTGATTACGATGGACCTTAATCAATAAAGGTATTAGAGGAATCATGAAGGCACACGAACTTAGAGAAAAATCTATTGCTGAATTAAAGGCACGTCTCGAAGACGAAAAGCAGGCCTTACAAGACATGAAGTTTAACCGTGCAATTGCCGGTCAACTTGAAAACCCTGCTCGTGTTTCTATGACACGCAAAGAGATTGCCCGAATTCATACGATCATTACTGAAAAACAACAAGAAAGTGCTGGATAATTATACAATGGCACAAACTGAACGAGTACAACGAAGACAACGAACAGGTCGCGTAGTTAGCAACAGAATGGATAAATCTATTACCGTTGCTGTAGATAGAAAAGTAAAACACGCGATCTATGGTAAATACATAACTAAAACGACCAAGTATATGGCCCATGACGAAGAAAATGAGGCCAATGAGGGTGACGTAGTGCAAATTATGTCTACTCGACCGCTTTCTAAGCGTAAATCTTGGCGATTGGTTGAAATCATTGAACGAGCAAAATAACGGATATTAGGAATCTGCAATGGTACAAGCACAAACTCAATTAAACGTTGCTGACAATAGCGGAGCTCGTCAGCTCAATTGTATCAAAGTTTTGGGCGACTCCAAACGACGATACGCACGAATTGGCGATCTTATTTCCTGCTCAGTAAAAACAGCTATTCCCGGTGGAAATGTTAAAAAGGGAGAAGTTGTAAATGCTGTGGTAGTACGAACAAAAAAGGAAATACGACGCCAGGATGGCAGCTACATTAGATTCGATGAAAATGCGGCAGTTATCATCAATAAAGATAGTGAACCTGTTGGAACACGTATCTTTGGACCGGTAGCTCGAGAACTCCGCGAACGAAATTACATGCGTATTGTATCACTAGCGCCAGAAGTGCTTTAAAAACAGAATTTTATTATGCCACGCACAACTAACAAAAGAAAGAAATTACACGTCAAAAAAGGGGATGAGGTTAAAATCATCGCTGGTAACGACAAAGGTCGGGAAGGCCGAGTATTAGCGGTATTCCCAGACAAAGAACGCGTATTGGTCGAAGGTATAAATATGCGTGTTCATCACGATCAACCAACCCAGGAAAATCCGCAGGGTGGGCGTATTGAACGTGAGGTTTCAATTCATATTTCGAATGTGATGGTTATTGATCCATCAACTGGAGAACCAACTAGAATTGGCCGAAAAAGAATTGAAGAAGATGGCGGCGGACGTTGGGTTCGTTACGCTAAGACAAGTGGCGAGATCATTGATAAATAAGAATCTATTTTAGAATGGCAGAAGCAAGATTAAATACTCAGTATAAAGACGAAATTATTTCTAGCCTCGAAGAGCAGTTTGACTATGCAAGTGTCATGGCTGTTCCCAAGCTTGAAAAGATTGTAATCAATTGTGGCGTAGGCGAAGCTGTAGAAAATGAGAAATTTTTGGATACAGTGGTAGAAAACGTAGCAAAGATTACAGGTCAGCGTCCTGTAACAACAAAGGCTAAAAAATCGATTTCTAATTTTAAGGTTAGAGATGGACAGCCTATAGGATGTAAGGTGACATTGCGAGGCAGGCAGATGTATGAGTTTCTGGATCGCTTAATTAACCTGGCATTACCCCGAACCCGCGATTTTCAAGGGGTTCCTGACAAAAGCTTTGATGGACGAGGTAATTATACACTCGGTATAAAAGATCATACCATATTTCCTGAAATCAATACCGAAGAGGTTGACAATGTTCATGGTCTTGATGTAACGTTTGTAACAAGCGCTGAGACTGATGAAGAAGCATTTGCCTTGCTAAAAGGATTTGGAATGCCATTTCAGAAACGAAATTAAATCTACAAGCATAACACATTATGGCAAAAACAGCTTGGATAGCACGTAACGAAAAAAGAAAACGAACGGTAAAGAAGTATGCCGAAAAGCGTAAAAAGCTTAAGGAAGAAGGCAAGTGGGTAGAGCTTCAAAAACTACCTCGCGATGCCAGTCCAACTCGCGTCAACAATCGTTGTAATTTAACAGGACGTTGTCGCGGCTATATTCGCAAATACGGTATCTCTCGAATTAAATTTCGTGAACTTGCTCTTGACGGGAAAATTCCCGGAGTTCGAAAAGCAAGTTGGTAACATTTTAACGAAGAACTTTTATGTTTGATCCAATTTCAGATTATTTGACAAGAATACGTAACGCTCAGAGGGCGGGTCATCGACGAGTCGATATCCCCGCTTCTAAGCTGAAGCGTGCGATGACTAAAATCCTGTTGGATAAGGGATACATTAACAAGTTTATCAATATTGATGACGATAAACAGGGAATGCTTCGCTTATTCCTTAAATATGATGCGTATGGTCATCCAGTAATCAAAAAGATGAAACGACGCTCTAAACCTGGCCTGCGAGAATATTGTGGATCCGATGAAATACCACGTGCTCTTAATGGTCTTGGAATTGTTATTCTCTCTACCTCGCGTGGAGTGATGACGGATAAAGAAGCCCGCAAAGTTAAAGTGGGTGGCGAAGTCTTGTGCACTGTTTATTAAAAATAAGGTAATAGAATTATGTCACGTATCGGAAATCAACCGATTGAATTAAAAGATGATGTTGAATTCAGTATTGATGCTGATAACGTCGTTACGATTAAAGGTGAAAAAGGTAGCGATACGCTTCAAATTCACGAAGGTATCAATATTGAGAAAAAAGACGGTGAGCTGATTGTTAATCGCAGCTCAGACGAAAAATTCGACCGTTCCTTGCACGGCCTTTACCGGTCACTATTAAACAATATAGTGACAGGCGTTTCAGAAGGCTATAAAAAGGAACTCGAAATACGAGGGGTCGGTTATCGGGCATCATTAAGTAATGGTGTTCTTGAATTAACTCTTGGTTTTTCTCATCCCATCTATTTCGTAGCACCAGATGGCGTTGATATTGAAGTTGAAACTAAGGGACGTAAGAACCCCACAATCATTGTTACAGGAATTAATAAGGAATTAGTTGGACAGGTTTCTGCTAAAATACGATCGCTTCGTCCGCCGGAGCCCTACAAAGGTAAGGGTATCCGCTATGTTGATGAATGGGTTCGTAGAAAAGCAGGTAAATCAGCCGCTAAAGCTTAATAGGATTTATTTACGATGGATAAGAATATTCAGAAAAAAGAACGTCGAGATAAGATACGTCGCCGCATCCGTGCAACCATTCGCGGAACGGGTGATCGTCCACGGTTGAGTGTCTATAAAAGTAATAAGCATGTTTATGCTCAGCTCGTAGATGATCTGATGGGCAAGACTCTTGTGGCTGCTTCCAGTCAATCAGAAGAAATTGCTGATGATGTTGATGGAAAAGCAAAGCAGGAGACAGCAGAAGTTGTAGGAAAATACTTGGCTGAGCTTGCCGATGAAAAAGGAATTAATAAAGCCGTTTTCGATCGAAGTGGTTATAAATATCACGGCGTAATCAAAGCACTGGCTGACGGTGCTCGCGAAGGTGGATTAGACTTTTAAAAAGAATTATTATGCCTAAAATAAGAAGAAGACATAACGTAGCACCTAAGAATCTGAACCTTGAAGAGAAGCTGGTTCATATTAACCGGGTTTCTAAGGTTGTTAAGGGTGGTCGTCGATTTAGCTTTAATGCAATTGTAGTAGTTGGTAATAAAGATGGTGTCGTAGGACATGGTCTTGGTAAGGCCAACGAGGTTTCTGACGCTATCCAGAAAGGATTTGATAATGCAAAAAAGAACTTGATTAAAGTTCCAATGACCAAGACCGGTAGCATTTACCATACTATTACCGGAAAAGAGGGAGCTGGCGAAGTATTGCTACGCCCTGCCTCTGAGGGTACTGGTGTAATTGCTGGTGGACCGGTGAAAGCATTATTGGATATTGCAGGACTTCAGAATATTTTGACGAAGTCTGTTGGATCTTCGAATCCGCATAATATGGTGAAGGCAACATATAATGGGTTGAAGAATCTTACAGACCCACTTGAAGTTGCTGAACGACGAGGTATTTCGTTGAATAAAGTATTTGAAGGATAACAGTTTTAAAGAACGTAAGGGAAAACACCATGGATTTAAGTAATTTAAATGCCCCCGAACCAAATAAGAAAAAGGCCAAGCGTATTGGTCGTGGACAAGGTTCAGGCAGAGGAGGCCACACTGTAGGAAGAGGCCATAACGGTCAACGATCACGAAGTGGTTTCAAAGAAAAATTCTGGTTTGAAGGTGGACAAATGCCGCTGCAGCGTCGTATTCCGAAGTGGGGATTCAATAATATCTTCCGCACAGATTATGTGGCTGTTAACACTGGAACTATTCAGCTCTTTATTGAGCATGATAAGTTAGGTGAAACTATCACTTTAGAAGATCTTCGAGATGCCGGTTTAGCTGGAAAAGGTGATTTGGTTAAACTTCTGGGCGATGGCGAAATTGAAGCTGCTATCGATATTGAAGTTCATAACGCCAGTGATTCAGCACAGAAAAAAGTGGAAGACGCAGGCGGAAGTATTACATTTGTTGAGAATTAAGATTAATTAAACACTGAGCCACCTTCTAAATGAGTTTAGTACAAAACTTTCGGAACATATTTAAAATAGAAGAGCTGAAAAACCGTATCTTCTACGTTATCGGTATCTTAATGGTCTACCGCATTGGAAGTTATGTTACACTTCCTGGTGTAGATGCTACTCAGCTGGTACAGCAAACAGGAAATGCATCCAGCTTGTTAGGTTTGTTCGATATGTTTGTAGGTGGTGCATTCTCACGTGCAGGAGTATTTGCACTGGGAATTATGCCCTATATTACTGCAGCAATTATTATACAGCTAATGGGTGCTGTTGTACCTTATTTTCAAAAACTTCAGCGAGAAGGAGAAGACGGTCGTCGTAAAATAAACCGTCTTACCCGTTATGGGACGATAGGGATCACCCTTATTCAGTCTATTGGTTTTGCTATTAACTTAATGGCTACATCGCCTAATGCGATTGTTGTAAGCAATTTTACGTTTGTTTTAACATCGATGATTGTTCTTACAGCAGGGACTGCTTTTGTAATGTGGTTAGGTGAACGGATTACTGATCGTGGAATTGGGAATGGTATTTCGATTATTATTATGATCGGTATTATTGCACGACTACCTGCAAGCTTGATCAACGAAGTAACGACAAAAGGGAACTTGATTATTGTAATAGCCGAAATTGCAGCATTAATTTTGGTAATTGCAGCTTCTGTGATGTTGACACAAGGTGTCCGAAAGATTCCGGTACAGTATGCAAAACGAGTTGTAGGGCGAAAGGTGTATGGCGGTACAACACAATATCTGCCAATTCGTGTTAATGCAGCTGGTGTTATGCCGATTATTTTTGCACAATCAATCATGTTTATTCCTAGTACTATCGGGACGTTCTTTCCGAACAACCAAACGGTACAGATGCTAACATCTTGGTCCAGTGATTTTACAGGTATTACATATTCCATTATCTTTGGAATTATCGTTGTGTTCTTTACGTACTTCTATACTGCTATCACGGTGAATCCACGAGAAATGGCCGATACAATGAAACGTCAAGGTGGATTTATACCTGGTGTTCGGCCCGGTAATAAAACCGTTGAATTTATTGATAATATTTTGACGAAGGTTACACTACCCGGTTCAATCTTCTTAGCAATTATTGCTATCATGCCCGCAATTGCAGCACGAATGGGTGTTACTCCGGGATTTGCACTTTTTTACGGCGGAACAAGTCTCCTCATTATTGTAGGAGTCGCTTTGGATACACTCCAGCAAATTGAAAGCCACTTAATGATGCGTCATTACGATGGCTTTATGAAGACCGGTAAAATGAAAGGTCGTCGTAGAGCGTAATGATCTATCTGAAAAGTGAGTCAGAAATCGAAAAAATGCGCGAAAGTGCGCAAATTGTTTCACGGACGCTGGCTGAAGTAGCAAAACATATTGAGCCGGGTGTTACTACCGGTAAATTGGATAGAGTAGCCGAAGATTATATAAAAGAAAATGATGGTCGCCCTGCTTTTAAAGGGTATGGCCCTAAAAATAATCCATTTCCGGGAACATTATGTATCTCTGTTAATGAAGAGGTTGTTCACGGAATCCCCAGTGACAAAAGGGAACTAAAAGAAGGTGACATTGTTTCCATTGATTGTGGGGTGGAGAAGAATGGATATTTTGGAGATCATGCATATACATTCGCAGTTGGTGAATGTGAGGATGAAAAGATTCGATTACTTCGAACTACGCTAGAATCTTTATATAAAGGTATTGAAAAAGCAGTGCATGGAAATAAGATTGGTGATATTGCCAATGCCATACAAACACACTGCGAAAATGAAGGTTTTGGCGTAGTCCGAGATTTAGTCGGACATGGTCTTGGAAAGTCACTCCATGAAGATCCGTCTGTACCCAATTTTGGGAGGGCCGGTCGCGGAGAACGACTTAGATCCGGAATGACATTGGCCATTGAACCAATGATTACATTAGGATCTTTTAAAGTGAGTACCTTAAACGACGGCTGGACCGTTGTAACGGCTGATAAATCAATATCAGCTCACTATGAACACGATATTGTTATTCGTGAAGGAAAGGCTGAAGTTTTAAGTACTTTTGATTATATTAGAGAGATCACGAAAAGTCGAATAAACGCAAAGATTTAAGATGGCTAAACAAGAGCCAATTAAGCAAGATGGCGAGATTATTGAAGCACTACCAAATGCTCAATTTCGCGTGGAATTAGATAATGGGCACGAAATATTAGCCCATGTTTCTGGGAAAATGAGAATGTACTATATTAAAATTCTCCCCGGTGACCGAGTTGCTGTGGAGATGTCTCCTTACGATTTGAGTAAGGGGCGTATTACGTATCGTTATAAGTAAATTTTAAATAAAAACGATTTAGTATTATGAAGACTCGATCTTCAGTAAAAAAAAGAAGTGAAGACGACAAAATTGTTCGACGCAATGGTCGTGTATATGTAATTAACAAGAAGAATCCTCGTCACAAACAACGACAAGGATAATAAATCTGTATAGTTTTTATGGCTAGAATTGCTGGAATAGACTTACCGAAAGACAAACGTGGTGTAATAGGTCTGACTTATGTTTATGGCATTGGTCGATCAACTGCTCAGGAAATTCTTGATGATCTTGATATCGACTACAGTACCAAAGTAAAAGATTGGACTGATGATCAAGTTTCTGAGCTACGCCAGAAGATAGATAGCGAATATACGGTTGAAGGGGCACTTCGCAGTGAAGTAAATGCGAATATTCGCCGCCTTATTGAGATCGGCTCGTACCGAGGTACCCGTCATAGAAAAGGGTTACCGGTTCGTGGTCAAAATACTCAAACCAACGCCAGAACCCGTAAAGGTAAACGCCGTACGGTAGCAGGTAAGAAGACAGCTCCCAGAAAATAACAATAGTTGAGACGATTCAATGGCAAAAAGACAACGTAAATCTGCGACCTCAAAGAAGAAACGACGACGAAAGCAGCTTTCAGATCCTAATGGGATGGCTTTTATTAAAGCCACCTTTAACAATGTTCTTGTTACAGTAACTGATGCTGATGGCAATGCAATTTCTTGGTCATCAGCTGGTAAAGAAGGATTCAAAGGATCACGAAAGAATACGCCTTATGCAGCACAGCTTAGCGCTGAAACGGCTGCTACGGCTGCACATGAAATGGGACTGCGAAGGGTAGAAGTATTTGTAAAAGGCCCCGGATCAGGACGAGAAGCAGCTGTTCGAGCATTGGCTTCCAGTGGATTGGAAGTAACAGCTATTAAAGATCGTACCCCCATTCCACATAATGGTTGCAGACCACCTAAACGACGAAGAGTATAACGCAGAATTTTATTAGTAAGTAATTATGGCACGATATAGAGGTCCAAAGCAAAAAAAAGCAAGACGTTTTCGAGAACCCATCTTTGGCCCCAGCAAAGCGCTGGAGCGAAAACCATATGGGCCCGGACAACATGGACGTTCCCGGTATTCACGAAAATCAGAATATGCTATTCAGCTTGAAGAAAAGCAGAAAGCAAAATACACCTATGGCTTATTGGAAAAACAGTTTTCCAATCTCTTTGATAAAGCCAATGCCAAGGATGGCGTAACAGGTGTAATATTACTGCAATATCTGGAAAGCAGACTTGATAATACTGTTTATCGTCTTGGTTTTGCCAGAACTCGTCGTCAAGCACGTCAATTGGTTAGTCATAAGCATATAGTTGTAAATGGGGAAGTAGTAAATATCCCATCTTATCATATTCGACCAGGAGATGTTGTAAGTGTTCGACCAAAGTCTAAAACTTTGGAAGTTATCAATGAATCGTTGCAACACGCTCCATCAAATAAATATAAATGGTTAGAAATTGATAAGAAACAGATGAAGGGCAAGTTCTTGAATGTGCCTGAAATGGAAGAGATTCCTGAAAATATCAATGTGCAGCTTATTGTTGAGCTTTACTCCAAGTAATTAATAAATTCATTTAGCCTAATAACGCTTTTATTATGAGCAATTACAGCATTCAAATGCCTGAACCTCTCGAGGTTGAAGAAGCTACTGATACATTTGGTACATTTATTTTACAACCTTTGGAAAGAGGCTTCGGAGTAACAATTGGTAACTCTTTTCGCAGAATCCTGCTTTCTTCACTTCCGGGAATAGCTATTAATGCCATTAAAATTAATGGTGTTGAGCATGAGTATTCCAGTATTCAGGGTGTTAAAGAAGATGTATATGAAATCATTCTGAACCTCAAAGAAGTGCGTTTTAAGCAGGTTGAACAAAGTAGTGGTGTTATTCATATCTCTATCTCTGGAGAAGGGAATTTTACCGCAGAAGATATAGATGAAGCAACTGCAGATTATGAGGTCTTAAATCCTGAAACGGTTATAGCAACTATGTCGGAAGATGCGGATATTGAAATGGAACTCCGTGTTGGAAGAGGGCGAGGTTACGTTCCTGCTGAAGAGCAAAATGTAGATACCGAAGAGGATGTAAACCTTATTCCTATCGATGCCATCTATACACCTATAAAACAGGTAAAGTTTGATGTTGAAAATGTTCGTGTTGGACAACGTACTGACTACGAAAAATTGGTAATGGATATTACCACTGATGGATCTGTGAATTCAAAGGAAGCACTTACCATAGCTGGTAAAATTCTAAAAGAACATACTGAGAAGTTTATCACCGAAGAAATTGATGAACCATTTACTCAGGAAGAAGAGGAGGTTGATGCAGAGCGTCAACGCATTATTAATCTTCTTAAAACTAGTATAGAAGATCTGAACCTCAGTGTTCGTTCTTACAACTGCCTCAAGTCTGCTAATATCAATACTATTGGTGAATTGGTATCTAGAGATGAGCAGGATCTGTTGAAATTCCGTAATTTCGGAAAGAAATCGTTAGCCGAATTGGTTGAAGTTATAGAAGGAAAAGATCTTCACTTCGGCATGGACGTTACTAAGTATTTGGATAAATCATAAAGGTATTATAGAAAGCAATGCGTCATTTAAAGAAAGGAAAGAAACTAAGTCGTACTCCTTCACATCGCAAAGCGACATTGGCTTCGCTTTCAACGGCTCTTATTAAGGAGCATAGGATTGTAACGACCCTGCCAAAAGCTAAAGAGCTTCGTAGATTTGTTGAGCCTTTAATTACAAAGGCAAAAACAGATACCTCGCATAAAAGGCGACAGGTATTTTCAAAATTGAATGATAAACAAGCAGTTAGCCATCTTTTTGATGAGGTAGCCCAAAAGGCGATGGATCGCCCTGGTGGTTATACTCGTGTGGTTAAGCTTGGATATCGATCTGGTGATGACGCGCAAATGGCTGTTGTGGAGCTTGTTGATTATAATGACATCAAGCCCAAGGACAGTAAAAAGAAGAAGCGTACACGCCGAGCTGGTAAGTCTACTAAAACTACCGGCAGCAGTCAGTCTGAGAAATCTGATAACAAACAAGATAGTACATCAGAAGAAGAGTAAGCCTCTTCTATTATAACTTCCATCTGGTGTATATCTTTAGATTCTACTATTTCAAAAAAAGAAATTGTAGATAATCTTAAATTAAATTTGGAAGTGTCCGGCAGAGTGTTTATCTTTGCATCGCTTCGGAACTGGGAGGCACTGAGTGCTGAAACAGGGCCGAGCGCCGCCACGGAAGCAGTTAGGCGGGACAGACATTGTTCAT
>NZ_VAWF01000007.1 GCF_005869845.1 Fodinibius saliphilus
AAATTAAATTTGGAAGTGTCCGGCAGAGTGTTTATCTTTGCATCGCTTCGGAACTGGGAGGCACTGAGTGCTGAAACAGGGCCGAGCGCCGCCACGGAAGCAGTTAGGCGGGACAGACATTGTTCATTTACATACTGAGAACATACAGACGATCGCACGTCGAGCCCTTGTCAGCCTGATTTTGATCAGGCCGATGAGAGTATCAATTGACACAGCAAGGCCAGCGACTCAAATAATTTATTGGTGTTTTTTACAATGGAGAGTTTGATCCTGGCTCAGGACGAACGCTGGCGGCGGGCTTAACACATGCAAGTCGCGGGAGAATCTGGACCTTCGGGTCCAGAGGAGACCGGCGGATGGGTGAGTAACGCGTAGGTAATCTGCCGTTAGGACTGGGATAACCCACCGAAAGGTGAGCTAATACCGGATGATGCAGCGGGGCCGCATGGCCACAGTTGTTAAATCCTTCGGGAGCCTAACGATGAACCTGCGTGCCATTAGCTAGTTGGTAGGGTCAAAGCCTACCAAGGCAATGATGGCTAGGGGGTCTGAGAGGATGATCCCCCACACTGGGACTGAGACACGGCCCAGACTCCTACGGGAGGCAGCAGTGAGGAATCTTGCGCAATGGAGGAAACTCTGACGCAGCCACGCCGCGTGCTGGAAGACGGCCCTATGGGTTGTAAACAGCTTTTACTAGGGAAGAACCTGGACCTTTCGAGGACCACTGACGGTACCTAGTGAATAAGCACCGGCTAACTCCGTGCCAGCAGCCGCGGTAATACGGAGGGTGCAAGCGTTGTCCGGAATCATTGGGTGTAAAGGGTGTGCAGGCGGAAGTCTAAGTCGGAGGTGAAATCTTGCCGCTTAACGGTAAAAGTGCCTTCGAAACTGGATTTCTTGAGTTCGGAAGAGGTTGGTGGAATTCGTGGTGTAGCGGTGAAATGCATAGATATCACGAAGAACACCGGTGGCGAAGGCGGCCAACTGGTCCGATACTGACGCTGAGACACGAGAGCGTGGGGAGCGAACAGGATTAGATACCCTGGTAGTCCACGCTGTAAACGATGCATGCTAGTTGTTGTCCCTTTGGGGGCAGTGACGCAGTTAACGCAGTAAGCATGCCACCTGGGGAGTACGTTCGCAAGAATGAAACTCAAAGGAATTGACGGGGGCCCGCACAAGCGGTGGAGCATGTGGCTTAATTCGATGCAACGCGAAGAACCTTACCTAGGCTAAATCCACGATGACCGTCCCTGAAAGGGGGCTTCCCTTCGGGGCATCATGGAAGGTGCTGCATGGCTGTCGTCAGCTCGTGCCGTGAGGTGTTGGGTTAAGTCCCGCAACGAGCGCAACCCCTGTGGTTAGTTACCAGCACGTAATGGTGGGGACTCTAGCCAGACTGCCTACGCAAGTAGTGAGGAAGGTGGGGACGACGTCAAGTCATCATGGCCCTTACGTCTAGGGCTGCACACGTGCTACAATGGATGGTTCAATGGGAAGCGAGCCCGCGAGGGTCAGCAGATCCCCAAAACCATTCCCAGTTCGGATTGGAGTCTGCAACTCGACTCCATGAAGTCGGAATCGCTAGTAATCGCGTATCAGCAATGTCGCGGTGAATACGTTCCCGGGCCTTGTACACACCGCCCGTCAAGCGATGGAAGTTAGGAGTACCTGATACGGCCGTGCCAACCCTTTGGGAGGCAGGTCTTTAGGGTAAGCCTAGTGACTGGCGCTAAGTCGTAACAAGGTAGCCGTACCGGAAGGTGCGGCTGGATCACCTCCTTTTTAAGGAGAGTCCGGTCTTGCTCGGCTCGCCGTGTGATCGTCTGTATGTTCTTGCTGGTCGCAAGTGTGCCCCGCTCAGGCGGGCGCAGCTGGCCACCGATGGGCTTGTAGCTCAGGCTGGTTAGAGCGCACGCCTGATAAGCGTGAGGTCGCAGGTTCAACTCCTGCCAAGCCCACACGTAAGGGGCTATAGCTCAGTTGGCTAGAGCACCTGCTTTGCAAGCAGGATGTCCGGGGTTCGAGTCCCCGTAGCTCCACTTGGTTTTTTTGAGATGACCGTATGTTCTTTTTTATTGTTGCACCGCCCGCGAATGTGCTCGCTGCTGATGTCAGTGGCGAGCAGATCCGTGCCGAGTGCACGTGTTCTTTGTTTATTGTAGGAAGAGTGAGGGGCCCGGAAGGGGTGTTGCGATGCAATGCCGTCCGCCCGCCGCCACCGTTCCTGCATGTGTTCTTTGACGTAGTGATAGCTGATAGGTTAAGAAAAGGTTTAATACCAACAAACCAACAACCGAGTCATTAATGATTTAATGACCATGTAAGTAATAAGAACGAAACGCTCTGAGGCTTGCCCCACCGATGGTGGTGCAAGTCATATAAGTGAAAGTACTCAAGGGCGTATGGTGGATGCCTTGGCATAATCAGGCGATGAAGGACGTGTAAAGCTGCGAAAAGCTGCGGGGAGCTGCATAAGAGCCCAGATCCGCAGGTATCCGAATGGGGAAACCCACCTGCTTTCGAGCAGGTATCCTTTCGAGGAGGTCAACCCGGGGAACTGAAACATCTAAGTACCCGGAGGAGCAGAAAACAATTCAGTGATCCCCCAAGTAGTGGCGAGCGAACGGGGGCCAGCCCAAATCCGGCTGCTACGGCGGCCGGAGGTAGTAGGGCCCACATAACCCAATTCAAGCGAAGACGAAGCGGACTGGAAAGCCGCCCCACAGAAGGTGACAGGCCTGTAGACGTAAGCGCGATGCGGCGGTGGGATCCCCTGAGTAGGACGGGACCGGAGAAATCCTGTCTGAACCAGCCGGCACCATCCGGTAAGGCTAAATACTGATTATGACCGATAGTGAACAAGTACCGTGAGGGAAAGGTGAAAAGAACGCCGAGAAGGCGAGTGAAATAGTACCTGAAACCATACGCTTACAAGCGGTCGGAGCCTCTCTTTGAGGGGTGACGGCGTGCCTTTTGCATAATGAGCCTACGAGTTGCACCTGTCGTGCAAGGTTAATCCGCTCAGCGGAGCAGCCGAAGCGAAAGCGAGTCCGAATAGGGCGCAAGTACGGCGGGGCAGACGCGAAACCGAGTGATCTATCTATGACCAGGGTGAAGCGGGGGTAAGACTCCGTGGAGGCCCGAACCGACAGGCGTTGAAAAGCCTCCGGATGAGTTGTGGATAGGGGTGAAAGGCCAATCAAACTCGGAAATAGCTCGTTCTCCTCGAAATATATTTAGGTATAGCATCTGGCGCCTAGCATGTCGGAGGTAGAGCACTGATTAGACTAGGGGGCTTCACCGCCTACCAAATCTAGACAAACTCCGAATGCCGGCATGTGTTGCCAGGTAGTCAGCGTGGGGGCGATAACGTCCTCCCGCAAGAGGGAAACAACCCAGACCACCAGCTAAGGCCCCAAAATCCAAACTAAGTTGAACAAAGAAAGTTGGGTTGCCCAGACAACTAGGAGGTTGGCTTAGAAGCAGCCATTCCTTGAAAGAGTGCGTAATAGCTCACTAGTCGAGCGGCCCGGCGTCGATAATTTACGGGCATAAGTTTGGTGCCGAAGCTGTGGATTGCATCCATCTTGGATGCAGTGGTAGAGGAGCATTCCAGCGCCATCGAAGTCGTCCTGTGAGGGATGGTGGAGGTTCTGGAAGCGAAACTGTAGGCATGAGTAACGATAAGAGGGGTGAGAAACCCCTCCACCGAAAATCTAAGGGTTCCTGATCAACGTTAATCGGATCAGGGTTAGTCGAGACCTAAGGTGTAGCCGAAAGGCGAAGCCGATGGGAAACCGGTTAAATATTCCGGTACCGCTATACAGCTATAAACGAAGGCGTCACGCAGAAGTGACACTACCGCCTGCTTACTGAATAGCAGGTTAAAGGAGCTAGGTCGGGTGGCAGGCAAATCCACCACCCACATGGCTGAACTCCGACAGTACAGGGAGCCTACGGGCAAACTGATAGTGTAGGTAATCTTGCTGCCAAGAAACCCGTCGTCGTTTGTTGTTATAGCGCTCGTACCAAAACCGACACAGGTAGATGAGGAGAGTATCCTCAGGTGCTCGAGCGAATCGTGGCTAAGGAACTCGGCAAATTAGATCCGTAACTTCGGGAGAAGGATCCCCTGCGGCGGCTTCGGCCGTTGCGGGGCGCAGTGACAAGGTCCAATCGACTGTTTACCAAAAACACATACCTCTGCTAACTCGTAAGAGGACGTATAGGGGTTGACACCTGCCCGGTGCTGGAAGGTTAAGGAAGCCTGTTAATCCCTTTGGGATGAAGCGGGCGACTGAAGCCCCAGTAAACGGCGGCCGTAACTATAACGGTCCTAAGGTAGCGAAATTCCTTGTCGGGTAAGTTCCGACCTGCACGAATGGTGCAACGAATTGGACACTGTCTCGGCCACGAGCTCGGTGAAATTGTGGTATCGGTGATGACGCCGATTACCCGCAGCGGGACGGAAAGACCCCGTGAACCTTTACTACAACTTTACATTGGCTTTAGCTGCCGAATGTGCAGGATAGGTGGGAGACCCGGAAGCCCCAGCGCTAGCTGGGGTGGAGTCATCCGTGAAATACCACCCTTTTGGCAGGTGAATTCTAATTCTCTAACGAGAAAACAGTGTATGGTGGGTAGTTTGACTGGGGCGGTCGCCTCCTAAATTGTAACGGAGGCTCCCAAAGGTACCCTCAGCACGGTCGGCAATCGTGCGTAGAGTGTAAAAGCATAAGGGTGCTTGACTGCGAGACATACAGGTCGAGCAGGTGCGAAAGCAGGGTTTAGTGATCCGGCGGTTTCCGAATGGAAGGGCCGTCGCTCAAAGGATAAAAGGTACTCCGGGGATAACAGGCTTATCTCCCCCAAGAGTTCACATCGACGGGGAGGTTTGGCACCTCGATGTCGGCTCATCGCATCCTGGGGCTGGAGAAGGTCCCAAGGGTATGGCTGTTCGCCATTTAAAGCGGTACGCGAGCTGGGTTCAGAACGTCGTGAGACAGTTCGGTCCCTATCTGCTGTGGGCGTTGGAATGTTGCGGAGAGCTGCTCCTAGTACGAGAGGACCGGAGTGGACGCACCGCTCGTGTACCTGTTGTCACGCTAGTGGCATCGCAGGGTAGCGATGTGCGGAAGTGATAAGCCGCTGAAAGCATCTAAGCGCGAAGCACGCTCCAAGATAAACATTCCCTTTACAGCCTTCTGGAAGACGACCAGATCGATAGGCGGCAGGTGTAAGCGTGGTAACACGTTCAGCCGAGCCGTACTAATAAGGCTACTGGCTTCCTCTTATATGGCTTGCACGACCAGTCGGTCGGCAGCCACACAGCCTGGTAGAACACCTTCTTTCGACCATCAGCTATCACTACGCTAAAGACCACGACTTTGACATTTTGAGCAGGCGGGTCAAGCGCAGGGGCCCCACCCGTTCCCATCCCGAACACGGCCGTTAAGCCCTGCAGCGCCGATGGTACTGCCCTCCGGGCGGAAGCGTAGGTCCCCGACTGCTCTCTTTTTTTTGACTACGGCCCTTCATGCCCCGCATGAAGGGCTTTCTTGTTT
>NZ_VAWF01000008.1 GCF_005869845.1 Fodinibius saliphilus
ACCCGGCCGAGTCATCTTCCGCACGGTTAATCCGCTTACCTGTTGACATCTTCAACTGGTTTTCGGACATCTCCTTATTAATTCTGTTCAGGGATAGCTGGGAATCCAGCGATTGTATGTTTGTATTTACTCTGTTTAAATCTCCAAAACTTGCCATAACTTTTCTCCGTTTATTCTTGGTATAAAATTCTTTGCTTCTTGCATTGCACAACTATTATCGTAGAGGAAAAACCGATCTTAAGTTTTTCTTTTATTTTTTTAAAAGGCATTCAATTCCCCATAATGTTCTATAACATAGTTATATAGGTGGCAACATATACCTTTTAAAGAAACATATCGCTATCATACCTGTTGTTTACTTTTGAAATAGTTACCCCCTATCCCTTTATACCAATTTTACCAAATCATTTTCTAAACAATCCAAAACCTTGATAGGGATTAATCTTTAACCCCCTCTTTTAACTCATCCCTTGGATCCCTCATAAAAGTCTGGGGGGAGAAATTATTTCCTCCCAGATATAATATCATCCCAACCTTAGTCTATGAAGGGCAAACTCTCGCAACTTAGCATCTCCTTAGAAACATCATTGGGTAGTCCATAAATACATCTCTTTAGAAATAGAAGATACTATTGCCAAAACAGTTAACACAAACATCATACTCTCAAAAATGTATTAGCACATACTACTAATATAGATAGCTTTCTGAATGATATTACCCAAAGTGCAGATAACTAAAAACCAAACTCTTGTTTAGAATACTTTAGTTTTTGTAGAACCCTCTTCTTTTTTGAATGAAAAAATAAAAAAGCCCTACCGTTGCCAAAGCAACAATAGGGCCTATTATATAAGAGTAAAATACCCTTAAATATTAACGAAGGAATCCGAGTACAGATTGCGGACCGTTGTTGGCCTGCGCAAGAGACGAAGTCGCCGTCTGCTGCAGGATACTCAATCGGACCTTCTCACTCTGCGCTTTGGCAAAGTCCGTATCCATAATACGGGATTTCGCCGATTCATTTGCACTGATCGACTGCGAGAGAGTCTCCTCACGGACCGACAGTGACGACTGCGTAATTCCAATATCGTTTACGTTTTCCGACATCGTCGTAATTGCATCATCCACGTGGCTGATGAACGAACGGAAGTCAGAGGAGTTGGCGGCCGTTCCGGCTGCGGTCTCAAAAGAAAGCGCTCCACCCGGGTTTGTGGCACCGGCTGTTCCGGCAGCCGTAGCTTCAATAGCCGATCCGTCAGCTACCGCACCGTCGCCACCAGAGTTACCCAGCTGAGCCGTATTCGTACCGTCGGCAAACAGCTCACCTACGTTTACCGCATTCAGATCCGCGGTAATAGTATCAGATGCTCGCTCACCGACCTGGAAGGTCAGCTCTAAGGCACCGGACTTGGTGGCCGTGGTATCGTCTCCACTCAGCAGGTCATATCCCTGGAAGACTGTCGAGTCTGAAATATCATTGATGTCGGCGCCGAGCTCTTTAATCTGCTCACCAATAAACCCACGCTCATCTTCGCCGAGGGTATCGTTGGCTGCCTGCGTGGCCAGCCCTTTCATCTCCACGAGGTTATCCATGATTGTACCGA
>NZ_VAWF01000009.1 GCF_005869845.1 Fodinibius saliphilus
CCGCCAACACGACTGCGCAACTTCGTTGCAATCGAAAACCCGGCCGAGTCATCTTCCGCACGGTTAATCCGCTTACCCGTTGACATCTTCAACTGGTTTTCGGACATCTCCTTATTAATTCTGTTCAATGACAGCTGGGAATCCAGCGATTGTATGTTTGTATTTACCCTGTTTAAATCTCCAAAACTTGCCATAATTTTATCTCCGTTTTTAAAAAAGTATGTGTTCAATTACTGCGTTGCACAACTATTATCGTAAGGGGGAAAACCGTTCTTAAATATTATTTTGAATTTGTTTATTAAAATAATTTAATAATTATAATCATGCTTAAAATAGCTAGAGAGGTATATTCCAAGCACGAAATATACTTTTTTGTTTGTTTTTATTTTTATAGCAAGAGCCACAATCCTCTGTTCCAAAACCGTTAAAAAGACTCCTAAACCAAATGGAAATCTTACTGTTTGGGTAACTTCTTGAGAGGGAGTTGAGATTGATATTCAATCAAAATAAAAAACCCCATTGCTGCCGAAGCAACAACAGGGTCTGTCTTTAACTATACGGGGTAACCCGTCAGGGATTATCCAAGGAATCCGAGTACAGATTGCGGACCGTTGTTGGCCTGCGCAAGAGAC
>NZ_VAWF01000010.1 GCF_005869845.1 Fodinibius saliphilus
CCGCCAACACGACTGCGCAACTTCGTTGCAATCGAAAACCCGGCCGAGTCATCTTCCGCACGGTTAATCCGCTTACCCGTTGACATCTTCAACTGGTTTTCGGACATCTCCTTATTAATTCTGTTCAGGGATAGCTGGGAATCCAGCGATTGTATGTTTGTATTTACTCTGTTTAAATCTCCAAAACTTGCCATAACTTTTCTCCGTTTTTTAAAAAATTTGTTTGCTTCCTGCGTTGCACAACTATTATCGTAGAGGAAAAAACGATCTTAAATTTTTTTTTGACTTTTTTTCAACAACTACCAAAACACCTATTCAAAACCTAACCATTACCACCAGGTAGCACATTTAACGAACAGGAATTTCCTTTCAGAGCTTTTAGCAAAAGCATACACATTGTATAGCTTCGGGCTAAAATAAAAATGAGTATTGAAAATTCTTCCTTTTAAGAAAAAATCAGGTAGGGAACTTGTCAAAATAAAAAACCCCATTGCTGCCGAAGCAACAACAGGGTCTGTCTTTAACTATACGGGGTAACCCGTCAGGGATTATCCAAGGAATCCGAGTACAGATTGCGGACCGTTGTTGGCCTGCGCAAG
>NZ_VAWF01000011.1 GCF_005869845.1 Fodinibius saliphilus
TATCGTTTACGTTTTCCGACATCGTCGTAATTGCATCATCGATGTGGTTGATGAACGAACGGAAGTCAGCAGAGTTGGCGGCCGTTCCGGCTGCGGTCTCAAAAGAAAGCGCTCCACCCGGGTTTGTGGCACCGGCTGTTCCGGCAGCCGTAGCTTCAATAGCCGATCCGTCAGCTACCGCACCGTCGCCGCTGGCGTTACCCAACTGGGCGGTGTTGGTACCGTCGGCAAACAGCTCACCTACGTTTACCGCATCCAGATCCGCGGTAATGGTATCCGATTCCCGTTCACCGACCTGGAAGGTCAGCTCTAAGGCACCGGACTTGGTGGCCGTGGTATCGTCTCCACTCAGCAGGTCATATCCCTGGAAGACTGTCGAGTCTGAAATATCGTTGATGTCGGCGCCGAGCTCTTTAATCTGCTCACCAATAAACCCACGCTCATCTTCGCCGAGGGTATCGTTGGCTGCCTGCGTGGCCAGCCCTTTCATCTCCACGAGGTTATCCATGATTG